>JBIJDE010000467.1:0-4172 GCA_044344305.1 Armatimonadota bacterium | reverse complement strand
TGAGGACAAAATACCAAATAGACTCGAACCGTGTATATGCCACAGGATTCTCAAATGGTGCTACATTTTCTTATCTTTTATATACTCAGCGTCCAACATTATTTGCAGCATTTGCTGGTTTAGCTGGTCCGGCAACATTCCTTAATTACGCTTATGTGTCTCGTCCATTATTAACTATTAACGGCACAAATGATGCTTATGTACCTGCTAATTTAGCGGCTACAATGAAATCGGAATTCATGCGGGTTAACCAGTGCAGCAATACCGCAACCAGTTGGCAATTTAATTCTGCATATTCTATTTACCAGCCTGCGATACCTGCAGGTGAGCCGTTAATATGGTATCAGCCCAACAGTGGTCATACGTGGATTGCCGGTGCCAGTGAAGCTATAGTCGCTTTTTTCAAAGAACATTAATATTAACCAACGAAAGGAATATATTATGAATATGATTAATATTGATTGCGATTTTCCTGGTGGAAATATTGTTGTAGATAAAATTAAAAATGATTTCGTATTCCTGCATCAAGACCTTCGCGATAGTGCAGGATGGTGGTTTTACTGGTCATTTCGTGTCACCGGTGCTGGTGGATCAACATTGACATTTATATTTACTGATGGTGAACCTATTGGTGTTAATGGCCCGGCAATATCTACTGACCAGGGGAAAACATGGAGTTGGTTAGGTATTGATAGTGGCGGTTTGCAATCATTTACCTATAAATTTCCTGTCGATTCAGACGATGTCAGATTTTCTTTCAGTATCCCCTATCTTCAATCAAATTGGACAGAATTTATTCAAAAATATACCGACAATGCACAACTTCGGTCTGGGACTTTGTGCATTTCACGCAACGGACGTACTGTTGAATATGTTAATATTGGTAATTCGAATACTAAACAACGCATACTATTAACATCACGCCATCATTGCTGCGAGTCTATGGCAACATATGTATTGGAAGGATTTTTAGAATCAGTGTTGGCAAATGACACAGCATTATCACAATGGTTGGTTAATAATGCAGAAATTTTGGCGATACCATTTGTTGATAAAGACGGGGTAGAAGAAGGTGATCAAGGAAAGAACCGAACTCCTCGCGACCATGGCCGTGATTACATAGGAATCTCTAATTATATCGAAACAGCAACAATCAGAGAAATAGTACCAAAATGGTCAATAAATAAACAACTTGTTGTAATCGACTTTCATTGTCCATGGATTCGTGGTAAACATAATGAGGATATCTATCTGGTTGGTTCTGACAATTCACAAACATGGGAAGAACAGCAACATTTTGGCGATATCTTAGAAGGAATAAACAGGGGTATACTTTCTTACAGTACCACAAATAACCTTGAATACGGTACATCATGGAATACAAACAGCAATACAACAAATGGAATAGGAATATCAAGTTGGGCTTCAGAAAATATGGGAGCAAAATTGGCAACCTCAATCGAAATTCCATATTCAAATGTCGGTGGCAAAGAAATAACCCCTGATAACGCACGTGAGTTTGGCAAATACCTGGCGAAGGCTTTATACATTTACCTGACTAAATAAAAGTAAAATATATCATCCTGTTAAAGAAAATCACAATTTAATATTAGCCAAAATAACTGCAATTACACCAAAAATTATTGTTCCATACCATCCAATAGTGCGATGTTCCTTAAAAGCAATGGCACCTACTACTGCAGTGAATACGATTGACGATACTGCCCCTAATGGAAATGCAATTACAGCAGGAAGTGCCATAGCATATCGCAACAGCAGAGAACCACCTACGGTACCCAGGGCGGCTAAGAAAACCGGTAAAACTTCATTCTTCCAGTTATTATTCCGTTTAGAACGTGCAGACGGGTCGATGAGAAAAGCAATAACAACAACAGCATAAACAATAAAATAAAATGATGAACCATATCTTTGGAGCATGGTTTTATCATTGGTAATCGCTTGCATGGAAAGGTCTTTGACTCCAAGATTTATCACGCTGTCCATAAGCATCAGCAAAACCAGCAACATTCCATAAAACAGAGTTTGTTTCATGGTACGCGATTTTTCACCCTCTGGAGTCGGTGGATGTGAAAAAGCCGCAGAAACCACACATATCACTGCAACGCCTGCGGCAATATACTGCATTGGCAGAATAGCTTCGTGCCAAATAATAAATGCCGCAAAAATAACCGGGACGAAACTTAAACGTAAGGAACACCATAGAGCAGATAAAGAACCACGCGCAAGTAGTGACTGGAATAGATGGACGGCTACTATCTGTGACAAACCGGAAGCAATGCCGAATATTAATACCCGCATCGGTAATGTCGGTAATTCCTGCCATAATACCGGCGAGAAAAAAATCATGCCAACAATGAACGACATTCCTATAATACGAAGCGGGTGGATATCTCGTCCGGTTCCGATTCGAGCGGCGACGCCAATCAGCGAAAACAGAAAACCAGACATAATAGCTGCAAGTAAATACATAATTCCCCAATCGCCGTCGATTGTACCATTTTACATCAAAAATTTAATCAATATTCATGACAACTGGCGATAATCCCGGAATATATTTGCATGCTTCTTCAAAAACTTTACGATAATTGCCATAAGCCATTGCAGTATGATGAATGAATGGACCTTCGATAAGTATTCTTTCCCAACGTGGCCAGTTATCAACTTTCATCCAAACATAATTATTTAGCGTGTCCGGGCCATCCATCGATTCGCCTTCACCAGTAGCAACTGCATATTCGCCACCATCTCCATCAAATCGAACAACAGTAATACTGCCGTTACACAGCGGAAAATGCGGCATACCTGAAACCGGACTGGGTAATATCCAATGATGCCCTATCGCCACCTTGCTACCAGGTTTACACATAGACAACGGTGCACCAGCATGCCAGAGCAGCACACCATTGTCGTCGTCAGGATGACGAACTGTAACATCGGCAAGAAATACCGGTTGTGATCCATAACCGGCACGATGCAGCATTATAGTGCTAACTGCCCCATGAATGTCTGACTCACATGATACAGGAACTGTATCTGATACCATACTGTTTGCAAGGAAACAATATGCACCGAACTCATCAACCAGCGAATCAAAATCCTGCATTGCTAATCCGTCTAACTTTTCATCAGCAACCAGTTTCAACATTCTATCTCGAACCGCCAGGATATGCATCAGCTTTTCGTTGTCAAGATTAACAATATCCATTTCAATACGCAAGTGATTTGCTTCATCAGCATATTTTTCGTAATTGTCCTTTACCATTTCGCGAACTTGTCGTATAAATGTGACCATATCTACTGGCAATATCTCGATATTAAAACGCTCTAACAGTTCGCTTTCGTTGATAATAGTAGTCCAGAAAAAATCAATACGCTGACCAATATGCCCAATACGCATACCGGTACGAAATGCAGATGCAATATTTGCCGCACGCATAAATTGGTCAATTCCATCAGTGAGTAGAGAATCACCAACACGGCAATTTTCGATATATGTAAATGGCACATTTAATTTATGCAGCACCTTACTTGACGCAAAAAGTCCGCACAGCGAATCGCGATAACGTGAGCCATCAGGTTTTGGTGCTTCATCACGAGGACCCCACAATAGCGTAGGCAATCCCATCTTTCGTGCAATCATCCCTACAGCGCCTTCAGTGCCAAAGTTGCAATGCGGCATGAATATGCAATCCACTTTCTTACTTTTGAGAAACTCAACAACCGGTTCAACATGTGTCTGATCACGCACCATACCATCAGGGATAACAGCATCTAAATCAACATATTGCACTCCCATACTGGTCAGTAATTCCTGCAACTGCACCTTATAACTCATGGCATCTTCGTGGGAAAATACAAATTTCCCAATAGGCACTAACCCAAGTAATGGTTGTTTTGACATGATATATACCTTTTTTAGTTTTTAGTTTTCGGTTTTCAGTTTTCAGTTTTCTGAAATCGATTGCAATCGGGTGAAATCGGTTGAAATCGATATAATTTCAAAATTTCACTCTTCTCTCTTCTCTCTTCCTACAGTCATCCTTGCTGCTCCCAATAACGGATCTGCTTGTACAGGAATAACTGGAATACCGATTTTCTGGGCCAGCAATTCTACCAAACCTGCCATCTTAATACCTCCACCAGCAAGGAAC
>JBIJDE010000265.1:0-6619 GCA_044344305.1 Armatimonadota bacterium | reverse complement strand
ATAGCTACTGCAAGTATAATATTACTACTTCTATCAGGTAATAATCATCCGAAAGGTTGGCTATTGATGCTGGCATTCATTATCATCGGATGTTATGAGCCTGTCAAAATAGTTTATGAACGATATAAACATGAAAAATGATAGATTTTTCATCCCCTCCTTCGTGCATCTCTGTGTCAAAAAAAATAAAAAAAGTTTTAAAAAACCGCTTAACACTTAAAAAACTGCGGTAAAATATAATATAAGCAACAATGAGGTTGCGAGCCTAAAGTGCAATCAAGCATTTCGGTAAGTTTAGTTTAGTTGTTAGCGGCAAATAGTCAAATACAAAAGCACACAGGCCGCAAAGGTAAGCTGATGCACTGGCACAATCAATCGTAGATTGAGCTAAGGTTTCGCAACTATTGAGGGGCGGGGTGAAGGTAATATCTTCACCCCGCTTTAGTTTTTAAATAATCGATAATTCACCAATTTCCAACTTCACTGTTGACCACAAAATATACGTAAAATTAGTATATAAAAAGTGCCTTTACCTACTTGACACCTGATAAAACTGTGGTAACATAAATTATAGGAACAGTGCTGCAAGCCTGTGGTGCATTCAAGCACTCCAATAGTTTATGCATCGGCGGCTACCCGTCCTTCAGATTGGACGCAGCCCGCGCAAACGAGGGGCTTTCCCCCCTGGAGTGAGCAGATACACCGGCACAGTCAATTGATGACTGCGGGAAGGTTTAGCGGCTGTAACGGGCGGGGTGAAGATGGTATCTTCACTCCGCTTTGGTTTTTGGTGAATGCAAATTGGGAATCTGCCTGATATTTGATGAATAACTTTCCACATTTCATTCTGCTTACAATTAATTTAACAATAAATCAGATTTTAAGGAACCTTTTTCTTATTTTATTGCACTAACATAAATATTTATTCATTTTTTTCCAAATAAAAAAGGAAAAAGATGTCAAAAAGGCGAATGTTTGTTTTATGCTTTCGTGTATAGATTCATCTGCAGTTTTAGGAATTGATGCTTTTCGCGTGGTGGTAGAAGTTGACGCCTCACCGGGCGAGGGGAAGTTTTTGTTGGTCGGTTTGCCGGATGCCGCTGTGCGGGAATCTGGTGAGCGGGTTCGCGCTGCCATGCGCAATTCCGAGTTCAAGTTCCCCAGCAATTCGCGATTAGTAGTTAATCTCGCCCCTGCGGATATTCGAAAAGAAGGTCCCGGTTTTGATCTGCCAATTGCCATGGGAATATTGATGGCGACCGGGCAAATTGAGATGGAAGATATTAATGCCTTCATGATTACTGGTGAATTATCGCTGGATGGATCGGTACGGTCAGTTGCCGGCGTATTGCCGATGGCACTGGCGGCGAAGGAACAAGGTAAAAAAGCACTGATAGTGCCGGCGGGTAACCTGCGCGAGGCGGCGGTGGTAGATGGATTGGATATTTATCCGGTCGAGACGCTGTTTGACGCGGCAAGGGTATTTAATTATGTTGCCGGACGTGAACCGATTCGTGGCGGTGTAGATTCTTTCTCGCCGGAAGATGGGATATTTGATGTTGATTTGTCCGAGGTGAAAGGGCAGGAGTCGGTACGGCGGGCATTGGAAATTGCCGCGGCCGGTGGTCATAATATGTTGATGGTGGGCCCACCGGGGAGCGGTAAAACGCTATTGGCGCGCAGATTACCCACCATTTTGCCAGATTTAACCCTGGATGAATCGCTGGAAATAACGAAAATTTACTCAATCGCGGGAATGTTGAATACGGAAAGCGGACTTTTGCGAACTCGCCAATTCCGCAGCCCGCATCATACCATCAGCACTGCCGGATTAGTTGGCGGTGGCAGCTATCCGCGACCGGGTGAAATATCTCTCAGTCATCATGGAGTGCTGTTTTTGGATGAATTCCCCGAGTTTGACCGGCGTACTCTGGAAGTTATGCGCCAGCCATTGGAAGACGGGTTGGTGACGATATCCCGGGCAGCGGCGAACCTGACATATCCGGCACGGCTGCAACTGGTCGCGTCAATGAATCCCTGTCCATGCGGGTATCTTGGCGATACTGTGCAACGGTGTTCATGCAGTCCGATATCAGTAGAGAAATACCAGGCGCGCATCAGCGGACCGATTCTTGACCGGTTGGATATTCACGTTGAGGTGCCGCGATTGAATAAAGACGAATTAATGTCGAACCGACCGGGAGAATCATCCGCCGCGGTACGCACTCGGGTGATGGACGCGCGAATGAAGCAAACCCAGCGATTTCATGACACTCCGGTGAAAAATAATGCCCAGATGCGCCCAAAGGATATGAAGGTATATTGTCACATGTATGACGACGCCCAGGCATTGTTGCGCAGCGCAATTGATAAATTGTCGCTATCTGCCCGCGCGTATGACCGGGTTTTGAAATTAGCACGCACCATTGCCGACCTGGACGGTGCAGACAAAATTGGCATGCCGCATATTGCAGAGGCTGTACAGTACCGCAGTATGGACCGGAAATATACAAAAAGATGAGAATAGTTTACAGTGTGTAGTTTTCAGTTTTCAGTTAGAGTCAGTTAGCTATTAAATATTTCATAAAGGTCACTGAGCTTGTCGAAGTGATCCTAACTGAAAACTGAAATTTTAAAACTTGTCCAATTTATTTGGAAAAATAATTACAAAAATTATTTTATCAAGACTAAAGTGACAGAATTTTGTAAAATGAACTGGTATTATCTTTTCATCAAGGGGATTTGTGTTGAGTAGAATAGAAAACAAGTTTGTGGAATGTAAATCAAATGGCGAAGGTGCCCTGGTTATATATATTATGGCGGGTGATCCTGATTATGACCGCAGCATGACGGCATTGCGCGCGGTGGCTGACGGTGGCGCGGATGTTATCGAGTTTGGCGTACCATTTTCTGACCCGATGGCAGATGGCAGAGTTATTGAACAAGCCGCATTGCGAGCATTGAAATCCGGGATATATTTATTACAGATTTTTAAAATGGTACGTGAGTTTCGCCAGAATTACGAAACGCCTATTTTGCTGATGACATATTGGAATCCGGTTTTGCAATATGGTATTGAACGCGCGTGTGTTGATGCCAAGGCCGCCGGTGTTGATGGATTTTTAATCGTCGACCTACCGCCGGAAGAAGCTACGGAATGGTTGATTGAGGCAAAACATAATAAACTGGATACCATTTTCCTGCTGGCTCCCACCAGTCCGGACAAACGGATACGAATTGTTACGGAACAGGGAAGCGGTTTTGTTTATTGTATCAGTCGTCTGGGTGTAACCGGGGTACAAAGTGAATTGCCCCCGGATTTATTCAAATTAATTGACAACATAAAGTCGATAACTGATAAGCCGGTGGCGGTAGGTTTTGGCATCGGCACCCCCGAACAGGTACGCGAAGTATGTACCCATGCCGATGGGGCAATAGTTGGCAGCGCACCGGTAAAGGTAATCGCGGAAAATGCCGACGGCGACCTGTACGGGACATTAAAATTGTTTATTTCCGAGCTAAAAGAAGCGACGAAAAATAAAAAGTGAGGTAAGATTTCATGGCATCATCAACAACAAAAGGTACTGGACACCCGGCCAAAGATAGAACTAAGGCACTGGATCTTGCCTTGGGGCAAATTGATAAAATGTTTGGCAAAGGCACTGTAATGCGATTGGGAGAAATGTCATCACGCATTCAGACCGAAGTCATCAGCACTGGATGTCTGCCGTTAGATATTGCACTTGGCGTAGGTGGAATTCCCCGCGCACGTATAATCGAGATATACGGTAACGAATCATCTGGTAAAACCACCCTTACCTACCACGTAATTGCAGAAGCGCAAAAGACCGGTGGAACATGTGCGTTCATTGACGCGGAACATGCCCTTGACCCAGCTTATGCGGCTAAATGCGGCGTTAACGTTGACGAATTGCTGCTTAGTCAGCCGGACAGCGGTGAGCAGGCGTTGGATATTGCTGATTTATTAGTACGTAGTGGTGCTGTTGATTGCCTGGTGATTGACTCAGTGGCGGCATTGGTGCCACAGGCAGAATTAGATGGTGAAATGGGAGACAGCCAGGTAGGATTGCAGGCGAGATTAATGTCAAAAGCACTGCGCAAATTAGCCGGTTCGTTAAATAAAAGCCGTTGTTGCGCGATTTTCATCAACCAGATTCGCGAGAAGGTCGGCATTATGTTTGGCAACCCGGAGACTACCCCTGGTGGTCGCGCATTGAAGTTCTGGTCGTCAGTGCGTATTGAACTGCGCCGTGTGGAAAATATTAAAATCGGCACCGATATTGTCGGTAGCCGCACCCGCGCAAAAATTGTAAAGAACAAAGTCGCGCCACCATTCAAAGTAGTAGATTTTGATATCTTATACGGCACCGGCATCAGTCGCGGCAGCGGAATTCTCGACCTTGGAATTTCGATGGATATCATAACCAAATCTGGCGCGTTTTTCAGCTACAATGATGTCCGTATCGGCCATGGTCGTGAAAATGCCCGCCAATATCTTGATGAAAATGACGCAATTGCAACCGAAATTGAAAACAAAATCCGTGAAATTGCTATGGCACCGACTGTTATAGAACCGTTGATGACCGTTCTGGATGACGAAGAGGAAGAGTTAGACGAAGAGTAGAAGGAATAGAGAAATTTGAAGAGAGAAGAGAGAAAATAGTATTGTTGGATGTTTCTCTTTTCTCTCTTTATTTTTTATCTGGGGGTATTATGTTACTTGAAACTGAATTGTTGTTGACTATTGATGATTATGCCAGTCGCAAGGCTGGGGGGAATATAAATGATGTTGTTATTTATTCACCATCCGTATGGAACATAGATGTTTCTTTTATTATTAATGAGAACGAGAGTTGCCAAATCCGAAATATTCGCGAAGGTGACCTTGATTTGTTGTTAAAGTTTGGCGAGGGTTTGGGAGAATTATCAAAGGATCTATTTGGTCCATATCCATGGTACGATGCTCCGCGCCTTCACGATGCTTTCACCGCCGCTATCCAGCAATCCATTAATCACAACACGGCATCTTACCTGATAATTCGTAATGGCATTCCGATGGGTCATTTCTTTCTGTGGGCGGCAGGTGGCAATTCCCATTCCCGCGAGCATGGTGTCGAACTACCCGAATTAGGGGTGGCAATAGCCGACGCATATCACGGACACGGTTTCGGAGGATTAGCAGTACGTATATTGCAGGCAGTGGCACGAAATATAAATGCTGACGGCATAGAATTGACCACTGCGATGACAAATGAATCTGGATGGAATACTTACTTGCATGCAGGTTTTGAATATGTCGGTATTTTGAGAATTCCACTGGAGGTGGATGTGACTGCTGCGACATCCGGGTTGGTTCAGGCTACCAGATATCGTGATGAACGACAGATGGTATACATAATCAACCCGCAAAAAAGTGACGAAATATTGCAATATTTAAAACTGAAGCGTATAGATTCCGGGACAGAATGTGTAAATTAACCTATTGCAAATCCCTTGTAATAAAATAATGTTGACTATATAGAAAGTAAATGATAATTAAACTACAAAATATATAAAATTTATTTGACAATTTAACAACATAGGTATAGCATGCTTAATTAGGGTTACCGAAAAATGTTTCGGAACTTTAAAAAAAAGGGAGGGCATACCATGTTAAAAAACTGGGGGATGCTCATGTTGCTGGTGGGAATGATTCTGCCGGCGTTGGCTAACGAACCAGAGGCGATTATCATCAATGGACACTCGATGATGCCGTTGCGCTATGTGTCAGAAACATTTGGAGCTGGCATACAGTACAACTCTGGAACTAAGCAAGTCGATTTTGCAATTGGCTATCAAAAAACGACTATGACGGTAGGCAGCAAAACAGCCAGAGTCGACAACAAGGTAGTTATACTTGATGAGGCACCAGTTATGGTTGCGGGAGTAACATACGTACCTGCTCGATTTGTAAGTGTTGTTATTGGTGCGACAATATATGTAGATAGTGATCATCATGTATGTATGGAACGTAAAGGTAAAAAACTTTCGATGGGTATGAGACATCATAATCCACCGGGATTAGCGAAAAAAGGTGGTATACCACCTGGATTAGCGAAGAAACATGGCATCCCACCTGGACATGATAGTCATATGAAAGGTGACACCCCACCAAGTCCTGATTTTCATAATATGAAAGGTAAAACCCCGGAACACAGAATAGGAACACAATCGTCAAAATCTAACACGAGTAAAAATGACGATATGCGACGTGGTAATGACGATAATGATAAAAAAGATAAATCGGATAAGAAAGATAAGAAAGACAAAAAGGGTAAAAAATGAACAAATCTTTTTTAACATTCTAAAGCAGTAATCTGCCAATCCCTCACATTTACCGAATAAAAAACAGTAGGTGTGAGGGATTTTTGTTATGTAATTATCATAATCCAAATAAATTGGAAAAGTTTTCGGTTTTCGGTTTTCAGTAGGGTAACTTCGACAGTCTCAGTGACATTTATAAAATTTGCAATATAAAATCCTAACTAACGTGGGTTTCACCCACAACCCAATATTGCTTTAATAGTATAAGCCAGATAGAGATTCTCTGTGTAACTTT
>JBIJDE010000264.1:0-6635 GCA_044344305.1 Armatimonadota bacterium | reverse complement strand
AATGTAGAATCGGCAACGGGATAAGCCAGTTGCAACGCGGTTCCCTTGTTTACATACTCAGGATAGTTAAATTCACCCACGCTGAATTGCGGATCAGTTCTGAGTACCGGGATATTCGCGCTGGAAATGCGTACCCGAGAAATAGTCAGCGCATTTTGTGTAGTCCATATTGCCGGCACCCCGCCCGTCAATGGCTGCGGGTCTTTGTATATCAGCACCGGTATATTCGGGTCTTTTCTCTCTTCCTTATACCACCATGGATAGCTGGCGCGATACATTACTACTACATTGTCTCCCTGTTTTTGCAATTGAAAATTCAGCCACCAACGATGATAATATGCGTGTTCAATAGGAGTTACCGGCGCGGATGCGACTTTCACACCATTGCGGTATAATTCAACTACTCTTTCCGCCAGCAAAGGACATTGTGAAGTCGGCATTTTAGGATTTCGGGCGAATACCGGGTTAAATACTATTGAATAACCAGACTTGGGGTCTTGCCCGTCGCCACATATTGTCATGCCATAATCACGATAACGATATTCATATAATTGGGTTTCGTGGGGGTATTCCGTCTTTATCCCAACGAATGCGTCAAGCACCTGGTCGCCTTCGATGCGCCATTTATACCACAACGCGGCATTTTCACGACTCCAACCGGCCAAGAATGACCATTCTGGCGAACATGACCAGCGTACCGCCGGTTCCCATGTTCCCTCAGTGCGCCAGCTAACCGGCGCGTTTTCAAACATATCCTCAAATAACTGTTCGCCTACAACATAAGGACGTTTCTGCCGTTGGTATGCCCGTTGTATTAAAAATCCCGGATATGCCCCGGTCAATAGTGTCGGATCGCTAACTTCCAATACAGTCTCTTCATCAAAGGTAATTTGGAAATTTGTCTCAACACGGGAAAAACTGACGTTGTAATCTTCACCCTGGGTTAATATCTTTCCATTTGTTGTTTTTAAGACACTGTTTTCACGATACAATGTAAAAGTCGATGGCTTACCGGTTGTCCATTCTATGGTGGCGCGATACCCGCTGTTAATATCCTTACCATTCGTACTCATTGCCAGAATAACCAGCGGATTTTTACCGCCATTGCTATTGATTTTATAATTAATCCGTTGGTTGCCATAATACGGCATCCCATGAAAAAATCCGGTGCTGTTATTGCCAACCCAATCGTCTGTGCCACCATTATACCAGCGTTGATTTGCGTATATAGTCTGTCCATAAAAACGATCTACTGAACGTGCTTCGCGGAGATCCGCAATCATATTCTGGTCAACGCCGGCACCATATACTGATACATCATCAAATGTCGCACCCATCGCACCTTCAGTATAAAGTCCTACCCCGCCACGCCAAATTTTTGTATGTCCTGACTTGGGAAGTCCAACATTTGGAAATTGACCTATATTAAATAGCTTCAATCTTTCCTGACCATCAATATTTACTTGTATAACGCCAAAATTGGATACTACAGAGATTTTATACCATTGCCCAGGAAGAAATCCACCCGGAACCCCGCGTTTTTCTGTTATAATTCCATTTTCAAATTTGCACAAACTCAGCCGGTCAGCACCGTTAGCAACAGGTGTCCATTTTACTAACATTCCATTGTGCGGGTCAGACATATTAAAAAGCAGTCCGGCAGCACGGTCATTCGGACAAATTGATACGCTAAAAGTGTAATTCTCCCAATTTGGATTGCCAGTAGTGCAATATGCAGCACCATTAATTTTGCGTCCTGCCCAGGCAAACGGGTTTGACGCGCGTTTTACACTCGCAAACTGTGCGGTATGGTCTTTTATCCTGTCCCACCCGGATTGCAATGCCCAATCACCACTTTGGATAGACCATTGTCCGGTTTCCTCGGTCGTCCGCATAAAATCATCGGTAAATACCACCGGTTCCTGTTGTTCTATATCTGAATTTTCAACGGTCCAGCCTTCGTCTGCAGTCACTGCGGCGATTTCTCCACCATGGGCTATATCCAATGAATAAGAAAATTTATCATCATTAACTAAAAAGAACTTATTTTCACGCCTGAGCAGCGTTAATTGATAAGGTTTGCCAGCTATAACCGCAACCGGTGTTTCGCCAACTTTTTTGGATATACCATCAATAACAGTGGTAAAAATTAATGTGTTGGAAGTAAGAGAAATATGAGTATAATTGCGATCATCTTTCCATTCCAGGATAAGTTTTACAGCACTTTTTTCGGTAATATTCGGTGCCGATAACAAAGTTAATTTACAATTATAATCGCCATTCCCGGTAGAATCGCTGAATTGCCCCGCCGGTTCCGCAAAAGAAAAGACTGCAAGAGATAAAACCCATATAATAGCAAAAAAACGAAGTAGCATCAAAATAATCCTTTTGTCTCCGGTAATGTAATAAACAATACCGGGGATACCAAGCAATTTAGATGGAATGAAGGTTAATTAGTTGCGATTGAACCAGGGATTTAACCACAGATTAAACCACAGATTATAATGATTTTGTATGATTGGAATGATTTTCTCGTTCTTTTGTCTGAACCACGGATTGAGAGGATTGGATGGATTTATAGGATTTTCTTTTTGTGTTCTTTGCGTTCATTGTGGTAAAATAAATTCTGTAACAGGCAAAATTTACAGCATCACTTCAAATGCTTCAGCAAAGGGAAACTCGCCGTTGATTCTTTTTGCAATTTCTTTATTCACCATTAAAATTCTATCATCAAATCCATGTCCGCGGGTATTAAGGTTTCTCTGGTGTTGCGATTGGTGGCAACGGAGCATTTCGCCTTTCCAATCCGCTTCTGCTGAATCGAATACTGTATAAATATCATCGCGCATTTCAATAGTTTTCGGGTCGCGTATCAGCCATGCCATTATTGACAATTTGTCCAGTTTAACTATGCGTTGATAAAATGAAAATGTTCGTTGATGATCGAGGTTAGTATCATTTCCATGTGGCATGAATACAATGTCTGGTTTTGTATCATGCAGGTAGCGGCGCATTATTTCGATATTTTCCGGGATATCTATCATGTGACCATCGTCGCCTTCGGTCATATATAAAAACCGCAGACATTCATCCGGCAAGCCAAAAAATCGACAGCTTTCGCGCTGTTCGCGTTCCCGTGCTGCCGCTTTTTCCACATTAGTAAACGCGCCATTAAAACCGTCTTCCACTCCACTTGCCGCAGATGTCAGCACAGCAACGTCAATACGATTGCCATTTTCATGCAAACGTTTCATGGTAACAGCAACCGCATCAAAATCATCTGGATGCGGAGCCAATACCACAACACGCAAATCAGCCGGAATTATAATATCGTGCAAAAATACCGGTGAATTATCAAAAATATGGTTATACAAGTCTATTAATCGCTCTTTCAAACTACTACCACCGCTTATCTAAATCATACGGAACAACATCACCGGTTTCCATGAAAAACTTCAACATTCTTTCTTTATGCCGCATTATTTCATCATTATACAACGGGTTATTTATCATGTTTTTCATTTCATCAGGGTCGGTTTGCAAATCATAAAACTCATCCATTTCATACAAACGATTAACATATTTATATCTTGATGTGCGACACATTACCGCTTTAGAATGTGCAACGTGCGATTCCCATTGCAGGCTTACCCGCGGCCAATAATGACCCTGTTTATTTTCTATATTATATGCTTCTTTGCAATGGTCTTCGCTGTCTAACCTGCCACCCTCGCAAAACACAGCATCACGATGTTCATCGGTCTCGCCAGCAACTACTGGCAAAAGAGATCTACCAAATTGAGTGTATTCAGGCGTTATTCCAGTTAAATCAAACACTGTAGCTGGAAAATCAACCAATTCTACTAACGCATTGCTAACTCGGGGTTGTACTGGTATTCCTTTTGGCGGTTTAATAATGAATGGCACATTGGACAATACATCTTCAAAGGTATTCTGCGTTTTTTCAACCAATCCATAATCACCGGTAAAATCACCATGGTCTGAGAAAACGAAAATCGCTGTATCATCATAAAATCCAGCTTTGCGTAAAGCATCTGTAACTAATCCAAACTGGTAATCTACCCGGGCGCACATTCCATAATATACAGCGCGTAGTTCTGTCCAACGTTCTTCTGTCCATCCTTGCATATTCTGACGTTCCCAAATTCCCTTCAGTAATGCAGGTTTGCCATCCCAATTTTCCGGTACAGGCATCCGTGCCGGCAATTTTTCCCGGTCAATCATGCTGAACCAGGGATCTTCAACACCATAAGGTGGATGCGGATATTGCAAAGGAAGATATATACAAAGTGGCTGGTCTTTTGGTGCATTTCGTATAAAATCAATCACACCGAATACATTTGCCCAGTCACCATCACAATAAATATCATCATCACCAGTTTCTAACTTTCCAGCATAAAATGAATAAAAAGTATCGCTGTCAGGTGCTCCTCGCCATTCTGATACACCATGCAAACCTGGCATAGGAGTATGTCCCCAACGTTTAAAATCATCATTTTCTACCTGATATTTGATATCGCAATATTTGTCATACCCATCCTGTGCCGGGGTTAGATCGTTTTTGCCACCCCACCAGACAAAATAGCCATCATCCTTTAAAATTTGCAACAGACAAGGCTCTTCCTTGCGCAACATATGAAACATAGTCCGATGCCCGCGGGTATGAGGATACCATCCGGTCATAAATGAACAGCGAGAAGGAGTGCAAACAGGATTCTGGCAAAAAGCGGTGCTGAATGACACAGCTTCATTCTCAACCATAGCATCAAGATTGGGAGTAATCGCGGCCGGGTTACCCAAATGCCCCATTACATCACCCCGCCACTGATCAGGATTAAATATCAAAATATGCGGTTTTTTATTCATTTAATAACCTCTTTTTTTTGACATGATTACCATGATTATCATGATTTTTGGCTTCGCCTTTTTAATCATGTCATCATGTTAATCATGTCAAAATTCTGAAAACTGAAAACTGAAAACTAAACACCATAATCAAACCAATCAAAATCTGCCGGAACAGTGTTGCGTTTGCCGTTACCTGTGGCATACATGGCGATATACGCGCCGGTGAAACCGCCGGCAACTTCTGTCGCCAGGTAGCAGGTTTCGCCATTTGCCATTGCGATAAACGTCCCATCAGCATCTTCATAGCCAAACTCTACGTTGAATTGCATAGTATTCATGCCAAGGATTATCGGTCCATCCGGTATAGCCGTTTCTGCTACCACGGCAATCAAACTGCCGATGCGGCGGCGAACGAATACTGAACGTTTTCCTTCTGTATTCAATCTAACCGCAATTTCATAATGATGAGTAGGATTCATATAGATGGTGATGCCCGCTTCATCACCATCTGCCATAGGATTAAAATCAATTTTCGTGCGGATTGCAGCGTCAAAATGCTGTAAACGACGGCCGACAAATGCCGGTGAATCACAGACATCCAAAGTAATTTCTGAACCATTCAACCGTAGATATCCTGGCCTTTCAGTCAATGACCAGTCTTGATCGTTAGGGTTGCGCAGGAAATTCCATTGCATTGCCAATTTTTCACTGTCAAAGTCATCACGTGCTGGTACCGGAGAAATCAGGAATTGCGGTAAAGTCGGCACCTGCATATCTAATTCAACATGCTTGCCGCCATATACCACCGGCCAGCCGTTTTCGTCCCAGGTTACCGAAGCCAGGAATGTTTCGCGTCCCAGGTGATAGCGCGGCGGGTATGCCGCAGCCGGGCGAACACCTAAAAATACCACCCACCATTGCCCGGTGTGATCTTCAAATAAATCGGCATGGCCAGTACAACGAATCGGACATGCCAGGCTGCGATGCGAGAGAATGGGGTTGTGCGGACATGGTTCAAACGGTCCCCATGGCGAGTCCGAACGTGCTATTGTCTCCATGTGGCCATATTCGGTACCACCTTCAGCAATCATCAGATAATATCTGCCATTTATTTTATAAAGATGTGGGGCTTCCGGGTAGCAACCACCGGTGCCTGACCATATTACGCGCATTTCCGAAATAAATTTACCGGTATTTAAATCCAATTCAGATTGCAATATTCCACCATTCCCATTACTGGTAAAATATACCTTTCCGTCATCATCAAAGAATAATGAAGGGTCAATTGCGCCATGCGTCAGCAACATCGGTTCCGACCATTCACCCGCGGGGTCAACGGCAGTAACTATCAGGTGCTGGCCGATAGATACATTGGTAGTGACCATGTAAAATAACCCGTTATGATAACGAATAGTTGGTGCGTAAATACCGGCACTCCAACCAGCTTTATCCAGCAGCAACTGGCTTTTGCGGGTCAAACAATGCCCAATCTGCGTCCAATTTATCAAATCTTTGCTGTGAAAAACCGGCACTCCCGGGAAAAACTCGAATGTACTGGTTACCAAATAATAATCTTCCCCCACTCGGCAAATGCTGGGGTCGGGGTAGAACCCGGGAATGATAGGGTTTCTATAACCAAAATTTATTGTCATGATTTCCTCTCGTATTGACACAAGTATAATTCGCGTTTTTTTGACATGATTAACATGATAAACAAGATTAAAATTATCTTGTAAATCCATGTTAACAAAATTTGAATAATTCGA
>JBIJDE010000263.1:0-6644 GCA_044344305.1 Armatimonadota bacterium | reverse complement strand
CACCTACAAAACATGTCTGGTTTTTTGAACACCCCTACCCAACTGGCTACAAATCATATTCCCGATCAAAACCACTGACCATTGAAGAGTTTGACCTGGAAAAAAAGTGGTGGGACAAACGCAAAGAGACCGAATACGCATGGAAAGTAGACGTGAAAGATATCGCAGCGCGAAACTATAACCTCGATTGCAAAAATCCCCATGTGACGGATATCAACCACGGCGACCCTGACGAATTAATGCAGGAATACGAGGAAATCACCAAACAGCTAATTGCCACCCGCGATGCCTTGAAACATGAATTAATGCAAGCGTTGGGAAACAGGTAATATGTCGTATGGTAGGAAAAATAACTCAAATGAAAAATAATTCCATAGCCCACGGCAACGCCGTGGGTCTGGGTATAAAATAATTTTTACACCCTGTAGGGGCACAATTCCTATTGTTTTCCAAGGAATTATGCTCTTACAGAGCGATGAAATCTCATTCGATTGCGTACCCACAGCGTTGCTGTGGGCTATGGAATTGATATATATTTCTAATGTAACCGATTCTAAATAATGAATACGGAACAATGGAGAATTATATTGTTATTGCCGATATCAAATATAAATTACTCGATTGAAAAATAATTCCATTGCCCATAGCAGCGCTATGGGTAGAAATTATTAATTATATTTACGCTCTGTAAGAGCACAATTCCTATTGCCTATTGAGGAATTATGCTCCTACAGAGCGATGAAATCTTATTCTATTACGTACCCACGGCGTTGCCGTGGGCTATGGAATTAAACGTGAAACACCGGAGAAATAATGACTAAAAATATCGCCGCATCACTATTATTGCAAAAACATTTCGATACCGCCCTGGAAACGCCGGACGGGATAAAAAAACTGCGCGCCTTGATACTAACCCTGGCGATGCAGGGGGAACTGGTGCCGCAAGACCCCGCCGACCAACCCGCCAGCGAATTATTGAAGGAAATAGAGGCGGAAAAGAAACAGTTGGTGATGGATGGAAAGATACGGAAACAGGAACCATTGCCAGCAATTAAAGATAATGAGATACCTTATGAAGTATCTGTTGGGTGGAAATGGGTAAGGTTTGGTATTATTTCACAACATAATTCAGGAAAAACTCTGGATAGTGGTCGAAATATAGGAGAATATCGGGATTATATTACTACATCAAATCTTTATTGGGGATTTTTTAAATTAGATAATATTAAGCAGATGCCAATAAAAGATGAGGAATTAGAAAGATGTTCAGCAAAAAAAGGTGATTTACTTATTTGTGAAGGTGGTGAAGCAGGTAGAGCAGCTGTCTGGTGTTATGATTATGATATCTGTTTTCAAAATCATATTCATAGAGCACGATTATTATGTGATATAAACTCATTTTTTATTTATAATTTTTTTGAAAAACTTAATGCAACTGGAGAAATTAGTAAATATAGACAAGGTGTTGGTATTTCAAATATGTCTGGTAAAGCACTAACTTCAATTTTAGTTCCTCTCCCACCCATCGCCGAACAACACCGCATAGTTGCAAAAATCGACCAACTCATGGCGTTATGCGACAAGTTGGAAGAGCAGCGGAATGAGCGGAGCCAGAAACGACTTGCTGTCCACGCATCCGCCATTAACCGCCTGTTATCCGAGTCGGACGGTGAAGCATTTTCCACATCATGGGATTTTATTACCGCGCATTTCAACGAGCTATACTCGGTACGCCAGAATGTAGCCGACCTGAAAAAAGCCATCCTGCAACTGGCAGTAATGGGCAAGTTAGTACCCCAAGACCCCACCGACCAACCCGCCAGCGAATTATTGAAGGAGATAGCGGAAGAGAAGAAGAGGTTGGTTAAGGAAGGGAAGATACGGAATCAGGAACCATTGCCAGCGATAAAAAATTGTGAAATTCCGTATGAAGTGCCGGTTGGGTGGGAGTGGGTGCGGTTGGGAGATATTTCATCAAAAATTCATTATGGATACACAGCATCAGCAGATTATGATCTTAAAGACATTCGAATGTTAAGAATTACAGATATACAAGATAATAAGGTGAATTGGGAATCTGTACCGGGATGTGAAATTAAAGGAGAAAATGTAGATCAATACTTATTGAATGACAATGATATTTTAATTGCAAGAACTGGTGGGACAGTAGGAAAATCATATTTAGTTGAAAATGTAAGCGTAAAAGCAGTATTTGCTTCATATTTAATTCGTATCGTTCCTTCTTATAATATAGATGTTAAATATTTAAAAAACTTTATTGAAGGACCTATCTATTGGAAACAATTATACGAAAAATGTTCAGGAACAGGTCAACCTAATGTAAACGGAACATCACTTAGCACTTTATTATTAACACTTCCACCCCTCGCCGAACAAAAACGTATCGTCGCCAAAATTGACCAATTAATGGCATTATGCGATGAGTTGGATAAACAAATTACAGATGCAACCGAAAAGAAGTCGGCGATATTGAATGCGGTGTTAGCATCGATTTGATTTACGATTTATATTTAATAAAGAATAATTCCATAGCCCACGGCAACCGCCGTGGGTTTGTGGATGTGGTGTAGATATACGCTCTGTAAGAGCACAATTCCATTTGAACGAGGAATTGTGCCCCTACAGGGCGTAAAATCTAATCTATCACCGGACCCACAGCGATGCTGTGGGCTATGGAATTATGCAATATCCAGACCTTCCTACAAATCAACAAAATAGGTTATTAATATTCAGTCACCGTATGGAAAGGGACGCAAGTCCGGCTCGATTTAATGCGGTGCTGGCGGCAATTTGATTTACGATTTATATTTAATAAAGAATAATTCCATAGCCCACGGTAACCGCCGTGGGTTTGTGGATGTCGTGTAGATATACGCTCTGTAAGAGCATAATTCCATTTGAACGAGGAATTGTGCCCCTACAGGGCGTAAATGACATGTTGATATTTGCCCCATAGCGGTTGCTATGGGCTATGGAATTATTTTTGGTGATAAATTAAGACACCTTGTGTTATATCCAATGTTGTTTTATCAATACATTAATTTATTTTAAATAAATCTCACATTGATAAAAATTGATTATTTCTTAAAACCAAAACATTTATTTTACATTTTTATTCGTTATAATGTTTAAAACCTTGACATAGGTGGTATAAAATAGTAACCTAATCCTGCATGTCGTGGTAAACTGTTTCTGTTTATTCATACAGTTTTACCGGCAGACGATCTAATAATTAAAGGTCGCCTGCCTTTTTTGTTTAATAATATAGACAGTATACCCATGGTTAAGGCATGTAAATTAGAAATATTTATCCAAGGGGGATTATCTCGTGAGCGAACATCGCGAATTGCAAGAATGGGTCGCCGATATGGCGCGAATGTGTCAGCCAGACAACATTGTTTGGGTTGACGGTTCGGAAGAGGAAAAAGACCGCCTAACAGATGAGGCAGTCGCTAATGGTGAGGTAACCCTTCTTGATCAGAAACGCTGGCCGGGTTGTCTTTATCACCGCACCGCCATCAATGACGTTGCGCGTACCGAAGATTTAACCTTTATATGTACCAGCCTGCGTGAAGATGCCGGCCCTAACAATAACTGGATGTCGCCAGAAGAGGGATACAAAAAAACAGGCGATTTATTCGAAGGCAGCATGAAGGGACGTACCATGTACGTAATCCCCTTCAGCATGGGACCTGTCGGCAGCAGCTTCAGCAAAATTGGCGTTGAACTTACAGACAGCATTTATGTCGTACTAAATATGCGCATTATGTGCCACATCGGCGCACCGGTTCTTAAACAGTTGGGAACAGGCGGCAGTTTTACCCGATGTCTGCACAGCAAAGATAAATTAGATATCAAACGCAGATTAATCATGCATTTCCCCGAAGACAACACCATCTGGTCGGTGGGCAGCGGTTACGGCGGAAATGTATTGCTGGGTAAAAAATGCCTGGCTCTGCGCATAGCATCACACCTGGGACGTCGCGAAGGATGGATGGCGGAACACATGTTGATCATGGGCATTGAAGACCCGGAAGGCCGTATCGAATATATTGCCGCCGCGTTCCCCAGCGCTTGTGGAAAAACCAACCTCGCCATGTTATTGCCGCCGGAAGGTTTGAAAGCAAAGGGATACCGTATCTGGACCGTTGGCGACGACATAGCCTGGATGCGTATCGATACCGATGGCAGACTATGGGCGATTAACCCCGAAGCCGGATTCTTTGGCGTAGCTCCTGGTACTAACTCAAAATCTAACCCGAATATGATAAAAACCATCAACCGCAACACCATCTTCACCAACGTGATTCTTACTCCTGATGGAGACGTATGGTGGGAAGGCGGCGATGGTACCCCGCCACCGCAAGGCACCGATTGGCAAGGAAATCCGTGGACACCTGAAACCGTTGACGAAAATGGCAAGAAAGTTGTCGGCGCACATCCAAACAGCCGATTTACTGCCCCGTTGCGCCAATGCCCATCAGCGTCATTCCGTACCGAACATCACCACGGTGTGCCTATCAGCGCGATAATATTCGGCGGTCGCCGCGCATTGCTGGCCCCGCTGGTTTACGAATCATTTGACTGGGAACACGGCGTATTCGTAGGTTCATCAATGGCGTCAGAACGCACCGCAGCCGCATTCGGCAAGCAGGGTGAAGTTCGCCGCGACCCGATGGCGATGTTGCCATTCTGCGGCTACAACATGGGCGACTATTTCGGCCACTGGCTGGATATGGGACGCCGCATGAAGAACGCTCCGAAGATATTCAATGTTAACTGGTTCCGCCAGGATGAAGATGGCAAGTTCCTGTGGCCGGGATTCGGCGAAAACCTCCGCGTAATCGAGTGGATTCTCGCTCGTTGCCGCGGTGAAGCAGATGCCCGCGAAACCCCGATTGGTTATGTTCCAACCCCTGATTCTATTGACCTTACCGGTCTTGATATTGACCAGAAGAGCATGGATAAATTAATCGCCATCAGCCGCGAGGACTGGAAAGAAGAAGTTAATTCTATCTCCGCGTTCTTTGATACCTTCGGCAATCGTCTGCCCAAGGAACTGAGCGAGCAATTGGATAAGCTAACCGAACGTTTGGAATCTCCGATTTCTTTTATGCGCAGCGGCGTGGAGACACGACCGCTGGCAACTGAATTAAATGAGATTATCGAAAGAGAAAATGAAGTTGTTTTCAGCATGCTGTCACAGTTTGGCCGCCGGATATTTTTCCCAAAAGGCATCCTGGCACAAAGTGCAGAAGCAACCGAAAAGGCGAAGAAATTTAATGCTACCATCGGCATCGCTGCTGAAGGCGGCAAGCCAATGGCATTAAACTCAGTAATGTCGCAATTTAACGGACTGACCGCAGCAGAAACCCTGACCTATGCCCCGCCGCTGGGCAGAGTAGACCTGCGCAACAAGTGGAAAGAACAGTTATTGGCGAAGAACCCAAGCCTTGCCGGTAAAGCAATCAGCACCCCGGCGGTAACCGGCGGCGTCACCCACGCGTTAAGCGTAGCCGGCGACATGTTCATCGATTCCGGTGACATGGTACTGGTTCCTGATAAATTCTGGGAAAATTACGAACTGCTTTTCAGCGTACGATTGCAGGCGCAAATGGCAACCTACCCATTCTTTAACGAAGGGGATGGATTGAATATCGAAGGTTTGCGCCAGGCATTGGCAACACGGGTTAACGCAGGTAAAACCATTCTGATACTGAACTTCCCGAATAACCCGACCGGATATTCAATAACCAAAGCAGAAGCCGAAGCGGTAGTGAGTACCTTGAAAGAAGCGGCAGAAAACGGTTGCAAGTTGATTGTAATCAGTGATGACGCTTACTTTGGCCTGTTCTACGGCGACAACGTATTGCAGGAATCATTATTCGCCAAGATTGCCGGATTGCATAAGAACATCCTTGCCATTAAGGTAGATGGCCCGACCAAAGAAGAATATGTCTGGGGCTTCCGCACCGGCATGATTACCTTTGGCGCCGTTGCCGACCAGAGCGTTGATGCGCTGTATGGCGCGTTAGAGAAAAAACTTGCCGGTACCATCCGCAGTGCTATCAGCAACTGCAGTCACCCGGCGCAGTCTATTCTGGTAAAAGCGATGAACGCTCCTGAGTTTGCCAGCGAATGCGCCGAGAAGAAAGCGATTTTAGAAGCACGCGCCAAGAAAGTGCAACAAATCCTCGCTAACCCTGACTTCGCTAATCTGTGGGATGCCTACCCATTTAATGCCGGTTATTTCATGTGCGTTAGATTAAAAGGCATTGACGCAGAAGCATGTCGCAAGCACTTGCTGGAGCAATATGGCGTAGGCGTAATAGCCGATGGTAAACACGACATCCGCATCGCATTCAGCGCTGTGGATGAAGACAAACTTGAAGAACTCTACAGCCTGCTGGCACAAGCCGCCAAAGATCTGCAGAGCAAATAAACAAACCTAACAAAAAGACTCCTACTGGAAACAGTGGGAGTTTTTTTTTGTTAAGCCCAGTTTCAAATTCAGTATCCGGTATTATGAAAAAGATTGGCAGAGGTAGGGGACTGAGTCGAATCCCGCGACGACAGCACAACAAATGATTACTGATATCCGGGATTCGTGTCTGTACCCGGCA
>JBIJDE010000049.1:0-17721 GCA_044344305.1 Armatimonadota bacterium | reverse complement strand
AGTTTAGTGTTACCATTTGAGGAAGAATGGGAAAAAGCCGCACGTGGTGTAGATGGACGTATATTTCCTTGGGGAAATGAATGGGATGAATCTAAATGTTGCAATAGTGAGTTTAAAACAACAGAGGTCGGACTTTTCCACTTAGGCATTAGTCCATATGGCATCTATGATATGGCGGGTAATGTCTGGGAGTGGTGCAATAATTTATGTGATAAACAAAATGGTCATGAGGATGACGAAACATATGTACGAGGTGGTAGCTGGTTTAATGAGAACCCTGACTTCTACCGAACTTTCTCTCGATATTATGTAAAAAAAGTATTTAAAAAGCATACTTATGGATTTCGCTGTATTCTTAAAAAAAATACAACTTAAATTTAATTTAATACCACTGCTATAATTCTCTTAATCTTGATAAGTATTCCTTAACAAGATCAAAATCTCTAACAATATCTTCATAATCTTCATCATCCATAAACCATTCAATATTATTATTAAAATAATCACTGGTAATCATTTTTTCCATTTTATTTTTCACTTCAATAGGTAATTCTTTGTTATGTCTAATTGCATAACAAAGAATTACCAGATACAGTAAAAAAATCTCAACATCATCATCATCTCTATATATTTCATCAAGAATATAACTGGTTTCTTTTTTAAAATCAGTATACGGAATTAGTCTTTCATCACATGAGATTTCTTTATAGATTCTCTCTACACTAATTCTAAAAGAAAAATATGTTGTTCTGAAAAATTCAAAGTCAGTCATTATCACATCCCTAAAACCATACTTTTTTATTGGTGCTATTTTAGCTTTCTTAGTTAATGTCCACAAATTACCTTTTGTTGTAAAACATCCTGACGTCGATTTCCTCTCTGTGTGACGTGATGAGGCATACCCGGAACTATAATACGCGCAAGTCGTGCCATAATGATAAAATAATACAGATGGTAGAACGAGATGTCAATATTTACGAAACAGTTCATCTTTTATAGATTTATTTTATTTCACATCGATTAATAGTCAGTTAGCAATCAAATTTGAACAAAAAAAGTCATGATTTTATAAACATACTTTTCAAGGGAAGGAAGTTGCATCGTATTCTATATATCTTTTCATTTATTTTACGATGGTTTGTACAATTGTTTCTAATAAAAAAGCAAAAGAGCATGATTTGAATATATTTTTTTCAATTATTGACAATCCAACCCCTTTAGGGGTGTCATGTTAATAGCATTTTATCAATAAACTAAAGCCAGAACCCCTTTTAGGGGTGACATGTAAATGGTGTTAAATTAAGAACCGGTACTAAAATTTAGACACATTTAACATGCCACCCCTAAAGGGGTTCGATATTCATAAAAATCATCAATTGCTATTAACATTTCACCCCTCTGGGGTTGGATTGTAGTTAATTTGTTAATTTTTCTTAAAAATGTAAAATACAAACTCAAAAATATGTATAAGCGTGATGCTTACGCCTGGGGTTACTCATTGAAATGCCTTACAAGGCATAACTGAAAATTAAAACTGAAAACTTTTCCAATTTATTGGGGTTAGGATTTAAAAGATTTTTATAACAGGAATTTTATTCATGAAACTGGGCAACCACAAGGGATTGCCCCTACAATACTTATAAAAATATCACCAGAAATCATCAATTATAAAGTGCCGGCAACCGGTAATTTGACATGTTAATGTGTTTTAAAATTTCTGTAAGATAATTTTATCTTTTCAATCCTGTTATTAATTGATGTAAAAACAAAAAGTCTACGAAAGGTGAATAGTTAAAATAATGTTACGAAATCACATGTTTAAACTTATCCTGCCTATCCTGCCCATCCATGTTAATATCTATATTTTGTAGATATTAATTTACTTACCAGTTAACCACAACTTAGCTGGTAAAATTGTTTCAAATAATGTATATTTATTTCATCTTGGTAAACTTGAATAAATGACGCGAGGAGATATTATGTCAATATGGCGAAATGTGGCGGTATTTATACTGCTTTTATCTATCTGGGTATTCGTGAGCGCGGCCGATTTGCCGCGCGCATTCACTATTGACGATATCGATTTGTCTCAATGTGCGTCTTATTCTGACGGGAAAAAGATTAATGAACCTACTGTTGATAAACTGAAAGCATCTTTTATTACCGGAAATGTAAAAGATATGTGGAACACTGGCGAATTAGCCGGTAAAACCAGGCACTTTCTGATAACTTTTAAACAACCCATTGAAGTAGGCACCATTTACACAGCTGATTATAATGGACCGTTAAAAAGAACCCTGCAGCCATTAGGTGGAAATTATATAAGTTTATTAAAGAGTACCGCACCGGTTCCGGCTGATGTAAGTAAAGAAGACCAGTGGAATTTATTACCTGCCGGTGATATAAAAATATTGCCCGCCGGAACAAAAACCCGAGCAATACGATTTACCATGATATTCCCCGGCGAGTCATGGGGTGCATCATGGTCCTTTGATTGGGACGCCAAACTGACTTCCTCGCTGTGGTTCAAAGACCGCTATTATAATTCATTATTAACCGGTGGCAGCAAACGCTCAAGTACCTTGTTTACTGCGCAAACGATGTGGATGACATGGAATGAAATACAACCCATATCGGCTTTAGTAACTGTTGGTGTACCGTCATACCGGGTAGATATTTTAAAAGAATCTGTCAGCCGCCACGCATTAGTTGCCACAGAAACCGATTGGCTTAAATTAAAAGACCCTCTGGTGGGAACAACATTGTTAGTTTTCCCGGAAGTAGTAAATACCAAAGGAATTCGCCTTGTTGGCCCTATGATAATTCGGCCGGAACCGCAATTTGGGAAAATAATACCGCTAACACTGTTAGCGGCTAATCAAGACCCACCCAGCCTGTTGCCTACCCCACCACCAATGAAGATTAAATACAATATGCCAATGGATGGTTTCTCGGCGATTGAAATTATGGATAAAAAGACAGGCAAACGGGTACGCAGATTATTATCAGAAACCGCCAGAGAAAAAGGCGAAATAACAGAATCATGGAATTTGCTGGATGATAATGGCGATTACGTCGCTCCGGGAGACTACACATGGAAAGGCATTGTACGTCCGCCATTTAAATTAACATACGAACTAACCCCCAATAACGCTGGTCAGCCGGGATGGTGGGCACCCACGCCGGGCAAGGGCGGCGGCGGATGGCTGGCCGACCATGGTGCACCAAATTGTGCGGCGGCACAGGAAAATATGATGTGGTTCGGGTCGTGGGTATGCGAGAACGGCCACGCCGCCATCGCTACCGACCTGGAAGGCAATAAATTATGGGGTACACACCACCTGTCATGGGGATTTCGCGGACCTAATCGTATTGCTGTTGACGACAGATGTGCTTATTTGGCAACTGACACTATCATTTCACGCGTTGACCCGAAACGTGATTTTTTACTCCGGCAATTTTATACATTCACCCCTACAGAAACATTGCCGTGGAATGGCAGCGATTATGACTACACATACAAGCGCGGTGGTATCGCAGCAAAAGATGGTAAGATTTATTACTCGGTAAATACCTCACCAAAATCCTGGCTATGCCCATCATTCGCGTCAGATGTCATTGACCCGTCACGCTGCCAACCGGTGGTTTTCCTGAAGAAAGGCAAAGGCGCCCGCGCTTCCCGTGCAGATAAAAATTACGTTGATAGTGAATACGATGAGTTGATGCAATTATATTCCTGTTTCCTCACCGAAAAAACACCTACTGTTACTAAAACTATGGCAGATACTGGCATACCGAATTCAACCCAGGGTGGTCTGGGTGATGCGCCAACAAGCGGAAAATTACCGAACTCGGTTGTTGTCGCATTTAAAAAACCAATTGCAGTCGGTTCCATCCTCATCCCTGACAGCAAAATAGCAGTTTATGCGTTGAAAAAAGGCGAAAAAGTTGCTCCTCCAGGAACTGATGATATCGCGGACATCGACCTTGGTGGTGGCGGCGACGCAGAAGACAACCCGGTAGATAACGAAGCGGAACGCTGGATATTGCTGAAAAACATTGGTGAACCCGGTAAACCCGGTATAGCGGTAGCCCCAGAAGGCGGAATTTATACCGAAGGTTTGCGATACAAAGTGAAAAAACTGGCATTTTCACAGGTTATGGCACACCGCATGGAAAATGTCGCTACTGGTGGAGAGATTATTTTCAATGAAGGCGCCCTTTCAAAACAAGGCGGCTGGTATGTAACTCGTGAAACCAGTTCATTTAATAAAGCAAAACCGGCAGTAGCCGCATTAGTTTGGGAAAAAGAGCAGACTGTTCGCGGAGTATCGCTGATATATCCAGTTATGAGTTCAAGTTTTGTTGAAATTTGGACCGGTGGCGCAAATGACGACCCTAAAAAATCATTATCTGATGACAGCAAATGGCAGGTCATTGGCAGCATTGACCCGATAAAGTTTAATGGATATTTCCCGCAGTTGCCAACAGTACGCAGTATTGACTTTGGCGAAGAGAAATCTATTCGCGCTGTACGTGTTAGATTCACTGATTGCATGGGTGAAAAAACCGCCGGTTTCCAGTCAATATTCGCATTCCGTTCCATGGGTGATGACCTGACAGATCTGCCGGAAGTATTGAATGAAAGAATCACCGTATTTGAAATACCCGGCGTTGATGATGACAAGGGTGAATTAAAGATTCTGAAAAATATCAAAATCCGTAAGCCAAACAATCTGGCATTCGCGCCGGATGGCACATTATATTGCGTATCTGATGGCCAGGTAGTCACCGTTCCGTTGAATGATGGCGACACCTCAAAGTTTGTCATCACCCGCGACAAACTCGCCGAACCCGCCAGCATCACATTTGACAAAGAAGGTATGTTATACGTTGGCGATGACGGCCCGAAAATAATCAAGGTTTTTGATATAAAAACCGGCAAACTGGTACGTACAATCGGCACCCCGGGTGGCCAGCAATTAGGTAAATGGGACCCTGCGCGTATGGATATGCCGGCACAGATTGCAGTAGACAAAAACAATCGCGTCTGGGTGGCGGATTTCAGCTATCAACCTAAGCGTATCATGCGATTTGACGCAAAAGGACAACCAGACAAATGGTTCCTTGGACCGACGCAATATGGTGGCGGTGGATGGATGGACGAAGGAAACCGCAGCGTAGTTAATTACAACGGTATGAAGTTCGCCATTGACTGGAAAACCAGCACATGGAAACTCGACAGTCTTATTTATCGTCCCGGCGACCTGGCATCGTCTGGCACAGTAATGCCGGACCGGGTGGTATATTACAAGAATCGCCGTTACCTGGTAGGCCCGGCATTAGCACATGATAGTACCGCGATAATTTGCGAAGAACGCAATAATGTTGCTGTGCCAATGGCGGCAATAGGGTCGCTGGATAGTTGGACTGATATTGATACACGCAAGGACTTGCGCGATGCATTTGGGTTGCTGGATAGAACAGTAACCGGATTTTGTTGGTATGATAAAAACGGGAATGGTAAACCAGAAGCAAATGAAGTTCAGACTTTCCCTTCCGGAAGTCGGGTTGGCTGGAATGTAGGTGAAGACCTTACTTTTATTACTCCTGGCAAACGGGTACGTCCAACGGGAATAATGCCTAATGGCGTTCCAATGTATGATATAACTAAGATTGAAAATTTCAAAACATTCACTCACGGTGATGGTGCCCGAAATGAAAATGTTTGGGGTACAGCGGATGGACGATCATTCATAGTAGGTACTCGGTTAGTTGCTGCCGATGGTAAATCACAACTTTGGGAATATTTTAACCAATTTGCAAAACATGATGGTTTTTACGCCAGCGGATTTGGTTATAACCGACCTGCCGGCGTTTTGAACCAGGAACATAAACCGATAGGTCATATCTATGTTGGCAAGGAAGAATATTTTATCACTAATACCGACCAGGGTGACTGGATGTGTTACACCGGCGATGGTATGTTAGTGGGCAGCATTTTCGGCGGGCCTGCCGGTTATGGTTTGCGACGCTGGACAATGCCGGAATGGGAACCGGGCAAAGTAGATTTATCAGACGTACGCCTGTCCCAGGAACATTATCAGGGTTGTGTAGTGAAGGCAGAAAATGGCGTGGTATATGCAGTAGCCGGTCACAACCATATGAGCATTGCCCGGGTGGAAGGTCTGGAACAATTGCAGCGACTGAATGGCGAATTGAGCATATCTGTTGATGATATCAACAAAACCCAGGCATGGTCATTGCAACGTGCTATGCAGGAAAAACTGCGCCAGGAACCACGGGTTGCCAAGGTTCCCAATATTGAAAGACCTATAAATATCAGCGGTTCTATTGAAGACTGGCCTTCAGAATTTTTCATGCCTATACATGAATTCTGGAAATTAAGCCTTACCTCTCGCGAATATATCACCTATGCTTCCGGGGCAATGGCTTATGACTTTGATAATCTATATATCACTGCAAAGGTGCAAGACGCCTCACCATTTAAAAACTCCGCTGATAACCCCAGCATGATGTTCAAAGGCGGAGACGTTGTTGATGTTACGCTGGGATTAGACCCGAAAGCCGACCCCAAACGCACCATGGCAGTAGCGGGAGATATACGGATATTAATTGGCGTGGTACGCGGCAAACCTGTTGCAGTGCTGTACAAACCAGTAGACCCAACCTCACCAGCAGATAAACACGCCAAGTTCACCTCGCCGGTTGGACAGACATTGATGGATCGTGTTGAAGTAATAACAGACGCAAAAATAGCAATAGCAACTGAACCTAATAAAGAATCCACCCCATGGGCAATTGTTGAAGTAGCAATTCCCTGGACCTCACTTGGTGTCACCGCACCGGAAACCGGTTCAAAATTGCGTGGCGATATTGGCATACTGGAAAGCGACGCTAATGGCGTAAGCACAATCAACCGCATATACTGGTCCGGCAAGTCACAAACTGTAATATGCGACATTCCATCAGAAGCACGCTTAACTCCATCACTATGGGGTGAACTATATTTCCAAGACCCAGACAAATCCATCAAGTTCTCAACCGATGAACCAGAAGATCCGGAATGAGATAGTTACAAGTTACACAGAGGCACACAGAGGAGGCACAGAGATTCACAGAGAAAATTAAAAAAAACTCCGTGAGACTCTGTGTCTTCTCTGTGTCTCCTCTGTGTCTCCTCCGTGTATCTCTGTGTAATATACAGATTTTATGACAATTATCATTGTTATCGCTTGATTACCGGGTAGAATATAACTGATCGAGGTGATAGCGATGACAAAGAGAAATTGCCCGGGACAAGACACCCAGTTCTGGACACCGGAAAATATATTTGAAGAACCTTGCGCCCATTGCGGCGAACCAATAGAATTTTTCAAAGACGACCTGCGCCGTATCTGTAAAAAATGCGAACAATACACCGTTAATCCCAGAAACGACATGGCGTGCGCCGCCTGGTGCGCCAGCGCAAAAGAATGCCTGGAACAGTTGGGAAGAGGGAAGGAAGAGTGAAGAGAGAAGGGTGAAGAGTGAGGAGAGAAATGGCAAATGGCAAATGGCAAATTATGCCTCCCTCGTGAGGGAGGTGTCACCGCAGTGACGGAGGGAGGGAGTGGTACCATCTGAACCACAGATTAGAATGATTTTGTATGATTAAATGATTTTAATCCAATTTTCGACATGATTAACATGATTAACAAGATTTTTGCGAAGCAAAACATATATCCTTCCCATCCTGCCAATCGATGTGAATAAATTCGTAATTAATAACTTAACTTTTCCTGAAATACAGCCTGAACGTTGTTCCTTTTCCCTCTTCGCTATCTACCTCGGTACGGCCGCCGTGAGCCAGCATTATTTCCCGGACTATTGCCAGACCCAGGCCGGCACCGCCGGTGGTATTTCCTCTGCCGGAGCGATAAAATCTTTCGAATAGATATGGGAGTTCTTCTTTGGCTATTCCCTGACCATGGTCGGTTATTTCAACCACGGCATTATCATTGGTAACGGATATCCTCATGGTTACCAGACCACCATTAGGTGAAAATTTGCGGGCGTTATCCAACAGATTACGGAGTACCTGAGATATGCGGTCTTCGTTTCCATGTACCGGTAATGATTTACCGGCATCGTTAATTAACGCATAGTTGATATTCATTTTATCTTCATTTAACCGGGCAATTTCAATCGCATCCTCGGCTATGTTAACCATTTCTACCACTGCTAACGGAACTGTTGTTACGCCTGATCGTAATCGTGACAAATCAAGTATATCGCTCACTAATCTTTGCATTCGAGCTGTTTCATTTTGTATAATCTGTATAAATCTACCGGCCGTCTTAGGGTCACCCACCATCGCATCCTGCAACGAATCTGCACAGCCGTTAATGGCTGTCAACGGTGTGCGTAGTTCGTGAGATACATCAGCCAGTAAGTCGCGACGCAACTGTTCCTGTCTTTGCAGCGAATCCGCCATACTGTTAAATGCACCGCTTAATTTACCCACCTCGTCATTGCCGGTTGCAGGCATCCGTACGTCAAGGTTGCCGCGTGCAAATTCCTCGGCGGTGTGGGTAGCTTTTAATAATCGGGCAGAAACGTTTTCCGCCAGTAATACCGACACCACAATGGTAATCAGTAAACTCCCCAGCATTCCGGCGAGTAACAAGTTTATCAGACTGCGAAGATTGCTATTCAATTCATCAACGCTTTTGTCCAAATACATAATAAATGCCACCCGCACATCGCCAGCCAGGTCACGCCGTTGAATGGGCAAAGCAACATAAAATGTATCATAACCATTTGGACGATTTTCTGATTTGCGGGTATATGCCATATATATACCTTGAATCGCCGATTTCACCTCGGGACGGGTAGATAACGGTTTCAATGTTTTTCGATAAATTTTCCAATGTTGCCAATCCAATGAAGTTGACGAATCTGTCAGCACTTTCCCGCCAACATCCAAAACGCGAATGCGGGTGTTTATCGTCGGTGATAGATATAACCGGCAACGGCGTTGGTTCCATGCCAGGTCGGATTGCCAGGCAGTATCAGAAAATATCCAAGGTTCACGAATAGTCGTTCCCAGGGTGATGGCAGTGGCAATCAGCTTATCTTCTTCGCGCTGCAAAATAAATTGACGAACAGGTCCCATAATGAGCAATGCCAATATCCCGAATGATATGGCGACTACCAGTAAATATGTAATGATCAACCGCGCTTTCAGCGATTGCAGCCATTCTGCCATATTCTTAAATATCATTCACACACCATCTTGTATCCGACTCCCGCCACTGTTACTATCCGTCGCGGATTAGTAGGGTCATCCTCCACTTTCTCACGCAAACGACGAATATGCACATCTACAGTACGAGAATCTCCAAAGTAGTCGTAACCCCATACATGGTCGAGAATGGCGTTGCGACTAAGGGCGATACCGGTGCTTTTCATCATATATTCCAACAGAACAAACTCCTTGGCAGTTAATCCCAAAACTTTATCATTTAAAATAACTTCGCGCTTTAACGGGTCAAGGGACAATGCACCACAGGTGAGTATGCTGTCCGGCTGTGATGCGCCATTACGCGAACGCCGCAGGACAGCTTTAATGCGGGCAATTAATTCACGTGGGCTGAATGGCTTGGTAACATAATCATCCGCTCCTAACTCCAAACCAACAATTTTATCTATTTCAGTATCACGTGCGGTAAGAAGAATTACCGGAATAGCAAACTCCAGCCGAATCCGTCCGCACAATTCCAGACCATCCATTGATGGCATGGTAATATCAAGAATGGCAATATCAGGCCGACTCCGCTGCGCTTCTTTTAATCCTTCCAATCCATCGCGTGCCGACACTACCTCAAACCCGGCTTTTTCTATATTGTATATTAAAACTTCAAGTATTGATTCTTCATCATCAACCACTAATACTTTCTGCGCCATCAGCAATCTCCTCAATCTTTATTCTGTATACATAGTATATTACCATGGGGCACAATGGCAAATGGCAAATGGCAAATTGTAAATTAAAAATGCAAAATTAAAAATTAAAAATTATTGTAAATAGAAATCCACTAATACCTCAATCCACAAGGATGCTGTCTCAAAAGCACAAAAAAATCCCACAAATCCTCCCAATCCTCTCAATCCGAGGTTCAGACACAAATGGCAAATGGCAAAAATCCTTTTCAACAATGATATTATTGAAAAGGATTTTTCACGATTATATTTAGTAAAATTAATCCAGGAAGACGGCTGAGAAAGTTCCACAGTCGGCGGTACCATTAGGTACAGTAACTGTAATCTTTGCATTACCGCATACACTAACCTGTAATATTTTGTTTAATTGATGAGTTTTAGTTGTGTAATCGTATGTAACAGTGCTTTCCTTTGCAGCGCCAGAATTTGTACTGACAGTGATTGAGAAACGACGTACATCAGCAAATTTTTCTGGAGAAACAATCGTTAACACATGCGGGTAATAGTCGCTGACAGTGGTGGTAATGGTGCCGACTTTGTTGGCATAAAGTATCTTTCCGCCTGCAGAAGTGCCACCGATGACGAATGTCTGGTTGCCATACTGGTCATCAGACCAACCAGAACCTTTGGTAACAGCAGTGAATGGTGCTTTAACGTTAATATTTGAATCGCCATAACTCTGCCAGTTAAATACAGCATACCCATGAGTACCTACTGCAAGAGTGCTTACATTCCCGGTAAAACCGCTAATAGTCCATGCCGGTTTACCAGCTTCATCGGCAGCCGGTTTAGTTGAGTCAACGGTAAAAGTATAATTAGCTGATGGTGCGGTAAGTTCACCGAGATTTACTATTCCATAATTAAGATTTTGTGAGTTACCTACATGCCCATCCGCATAACTGACGATTAATGAATTGGAATGTCGATAATCCAGGTTAGCAGGGGTAGCAAGAATATTTGCGGGTGATGCGCCATCAGCAGTCAGCACGGTTGCTGATGGGTCGCTGATAGTACCGATACCTTTGCTGCTTATGGAATAACTGTAAACATATCCGTTAGGAGTGCTTTTGCCTTTACTCGGACATATCAATACGCCTGGATCAATTTTCAAATCTCCCCACACGGTTGCCGTTCCCGGCATGGTCTCTTCATGGTCCTGTGCATACATGGACGCTGAAGCGGCTATTTGCCGTTGATTACTGGTACATGTTGATTGTCTTGCTTTTTCACGAGCACGCGCAAAAACAGGGAACAGGATTGCGGCTAAAATAGCAATAATGGCTATCACGACCAGCAATTCAATGAGGGTAAACCCGCGTTTAGTTGAATGAATTGACATTTTTGTCTCCTTTAATTTTTCGGTTAATATATTACCGAATTAAATATATTTTACTATTCAGAATGATGAAAGTCAATGAAATTTAAAAAATATCATTGACTTATTTCATACAAAACTTTCCCATTATATAAGAAAACTTAAAAAGTCGTTACTAAAAAATTAATCTTCAAATGACATGTAAAATGCCATGGCAAAATAATTAGTGGTTCTATTATAATTTCCAAAATGGAACTCAATAGGAGTATTCGGAATCGGGAGACATGGAATATTCATAGTGTATACGTTTATGCCGTTGCTGGTATTGAGCATAGTATTATTAATTAATGGTACCGGGGCATCGGCATATTTTACCGCCGTTAACTGCGCGGTGCCACCACCGTTCCAGTTCACCATCATAATATTAACTTTTTTCGTTGTATACGCTTTAACACTCGGGATAATTTTCACATAACCGGTAACCACATTTTGTGGAGCACCCCATTGAGGAGACACAGGTGTCATAAAACCGTCAACTCGCTGTATTCCGGACCCGTTATTCCAATACATGGCATAATTTCCCGCAGAGGGATAATTAACACATGAGTTTGTAAATTTTACAGTTGGAATGGTACCTAACCATGCCGGTCGCGGCCCGATAAGATACGGGCAATAGACATCTTCACGGAAAGATATATCATTAGTACCCAGAATGCAATGCATGTTATGGGTGGTAGCCAATACATTTTTCAAAGGGGTTTCAGTGCTGCTATTTCCTAAAGAAAGAGCGGCTTCAGCTGGTGTCAATGTTAATGAAGCAGGCAGCATGGATGCAATTACACCACCAACAGTTGTAGTTGATACATGCCCATCAAGAAAACTGGCAACTACCTTTCCATTATGACGTGGATCAATGCCATCATAAATCTGATCATAAGATACTGATTTCGCGTCGGGTACCGGTACTTCACCCATTGATATTGATGATATGCTGAAGTTATAACCGTAGGCGGGGGTATTAGTAGGGCCGGATGTTGGACAAATTAATATATCTTTATCCAGTTTCAAATCATTCCAGACCGTTAATGTCGAAGGCATCATTTCATCATGGTCCTGGGCGAACATCATCACGGATGCTGCTATCTGACGTTGATGATTGGTACAGGTCGTTTGCCATGCTTTTTCCCGCGCTTTTGCAAATACCGGAAAAAGTATGGCGGCGAGGATGGCAATAATGGCAATTACTACCAGCAATTCAATTAATGTAAAACCGCGATTGCGATATGAATGCGATATCATTTTTTGCTCCTTTTTAATGGCGATAAATAATGCTGACATGCTTATATTCCCCTAATCCTCGAATCCCATCCACAAGCCTAATGCAGACCTGCCGGTATAATTTCCAAATTCAAAATCAATTGTTAAATTAGGAACAGGAAAAAGAGGAAGATTAAGAATATAGACATTTACACCACCGGTAATATTGCCCATTCTATTGTTTTTTACAGGGACAGCATTTCCGGCAATTCTAAGTGCAGTTAACTGAACCGTTGGAGGCGCAGTTCCATTATTAGTATTCCAGTTAGCTAACATTATCGCTACTTTCTTTACTATCTGCCCTGTAACAACCGGTACTATTGTCACTTTTCCGGTGGTAATGGTTGTTCCGCCACTGCCACCATAAGCGTCCATCTCTGGAGTCTGTGGGGTTATGAAACCGGGTTGACGCGTTGTAGAGTTATAATACAACGAATAATTGTGTCCAGCACTGTAGTTAATAGCACTGCTAAGGAAAACTAATTTGGGAGTGGCTGATATCCATGCAGGTTTTGTGCCTACTAAACGTACATCATTAGCAGTTTGCGGATCAGCATCATTACCGGCAAAAATACAATTAATATTATATTTCGAACTGGATAGTATCGGCTGTAGTTTATAATTTCCACTCGAACCCAACGAAACTCCACTCTCTGAATAAATGAGTTCCATATTATTGGATAATACTGAAGCCATCATTTTGGAAAGAGTGTTAATCTCTACGTGACCGTCAGCAAAGACAGCGATAGCATTTCCACTGTGCCGGGTGTCAATATAGCCACCCTTTCCATCATAACAAATCGCTTTATTTGATGGATTATCAATACTTCCCAACGATTTACCAGAGCAATCCGCATTATATAAATACCCGTTTGGAGTTGTTTTTCCCAAGGTTGGACAAACCAAAATACCCGGGTCAATGCTGATATCTGTCCATACTGTAGCGGATGACGGCATTACAGCACTATGATCCTGTGCATACATTTGCACAGACAGTCCAATCTGGCGTTGGTTGCTCATACAGGTCGACTGACGAGCCTTTTCCCGCGCTCTGGCAAATACCGGAAACAGTATTGCGGCGAGGATTGCAATAATGGCAATCACGACCAGTAATTCAATAAGTGTAAAACCGGAAAAACGATATTTTTCCCTCATAACTATACCCCCTTTGAACAGATAATTATGGAACGTTCCTAATATGTAACTATATTTTACATCAATCAAAATGAAATGTCAATGAGATTTTGTTATGATTTTGTTAAATTATTATGTGAATTATTAATTCTACATAAATGCGTAGAGACGCACAGCCGTGCGTCTCTACAGGGTAAAGCCTGCATAAATTTTATATATTTACACTCTAAAGTGCGCTTACTACAACGTTGTCAATTCCATAATACTCATCTGATAAGTGTTCACCCTTGAAATAAATCTGTGCTGTACCACCGGTATGCAGTCCTGTTTTAACAATATGGTAGACATTATCGTTTCCTGTCCCGAGTGAATTATTGGGTTCTGATGCTCCGGTACGTGTAGGGTTGCTGGCATTGCCGGGGTCACCCTCAGCGACGAAAGTTCCTGGATATGCCTGGGGACCTTGTGAAATGCCGAAGGTGGTATATAGCATGGGTGTCGTATTTCCGACTATTCCTAAAGAGAACACATCTGGACCGTTATTAGTACTAAGGCTATTGCCATCCCATGATGACATGACATATACATCAAACTCCATCTGTAATCGACAATGCTGCGGTAATCCTTTTAAAGTCAACAGGACATTTTCATTGTAAAATTTACCAAGGTAATTGCGTCCGGTTATAGCTGGATTATTCATATTAGCGTAATTCCAGTCCGCACTTGCTCCGGTTTCAAAATCATACTTGGCAAATACCTCATTAATTTGTAACTCATCACCAACATGACCATCAACAAATGCACAAACAGCATGACCACTATGGCGTAGTGCCACTTCATTTTGATTATAGATGGAATTACCAGCTAAAATTGCGGTACTTTGCGGAAAATCAGCACATAACAACCGATTCGTTGGATTCGGCAATTCACCCAAAGCCTGACCGGAACGCCATTCTGGGTAACCATATCCAATTGGGGTTCCCTTGCCTTTAGTAGGACATACTAATACGCCGGCATCTACTTTAATATCATTCCATACAGTAGCACTGGAAGGAAAAGTCTCTTCATGGTCCTGCGTATACATCAATATAGATGTAGCAATTTGTCGTTGATTGCTGATACAGGTAGTTTGTCTGGCTTTTTCACGCGCACGCGCAAATACCGGAAAGAGAATCGCAGCCAAAATGGCAATAATGGCAATTACCACGAGTAATTCAATAAGAGTAAACCCCTTACGAACTGGTTTTGTGAACATTATTTACCCCCTTTTTTGAAAAGAAATTTGTAACGCGGATTACATTATTTATTTTATATACAGCATTCCTGACTGTCAATACTAATATGGTAATTTTTAATAAAAGTTGCAGTTTATTCATTGGATTTCTCCGTCATATGAATATTCTATTTTGCTGGAATATCATTTTTACCAATATCTGTTTCCATAGCTACATGACCGTCCAAAAAACCGCAAACAGCATGACCGGAATGCCGCATATCAATATCATTCATGGTGAAAATAATATTACCGTTTCGTATTGGATCGCCATCTTTTATATCAGCACAGGCTAATGACTTTGCCGGATTAGCTATCTTTTTTAACAACTGACCAGATCTTACAGAAGCATACCCATACCCATTCGGCTTTAATTTTTCCTTTCCCGGACAGATTAATAATATTGGCTCAACATTAATACTTTGCCAGACAATAGCAGCAGGCGGCAAAATACCTTTATGATCTTCAGAATACATTACAATTAGCATAACTATTTGTCTTTGACGACCTAAACATGACGGTCCAGACCTTGTGCGTGCACGCGCAAATATCGGCCATAAAACAACTGTTAATATTGCAACAATAACTATTACGGCAAACAAATCTATCAATGTAAATCTTTTAACTGGTGGTGTATTATCCATGCAATCCCCTTGTAACTGCTTAATATTTTATCAATATTATATCCCGGTTCGTGGTGTGTCAATGTTTGATTTGTCAAAAAATAGCAAATCTACATAAAAATGATTGTTAGGATTGACTCCGTTAGGTCAAACATCTATAGAAATATACGATAAACCCCCGTTACAAGGGTGTCGCACCACAATATTGCCGTTGATATACGCATGTGCGACACCCTAACGGGGTCGTTATTATTTGTAGATTTCGAATTCTATAGACGTTTGACCCCTAACGGGGACGACGTTATTTTAGGTTCAGATAACATGTTGAGATTAAATATATTGTAAATATTGATAACTAACCAACGCCATCATAATTTTTCGTGTCTTTCGTGCTTTTCGTGGTTAAAATAAAAAATACCAATTGCCATACCCACACCTGGTAGCGTATTATTAGCCGCGGGAGCACACCATACAAAACGAAATTAATGACAAATTAATAGATGAGCAGTCAGAGTTTGACGCGGCGATTCCTGAACAGATTTCCATGTTAAGCAGAATATTGGCAAAACGCTGGGAATTGGCGGCACTGCTCAGTATGTGCGGTATTTATCTAATTTCATATTTTCAGCGTTCAGCTATCCCCGGGACAATTTTTAATCGATTACAGACCGAACTGCAATTATCCGCGTCTGACGTAACCGGTCTCAGTGCGATGTTCATGTATATTTACGCTGGTATGCAACTATTTGTCGGCATCGCCGCGGACAGGCTGGGCGGTCGACGGGTATTGATGTGGGGTGGGTTATTAATGCTCGTTGGCACCATTATCTTCCCGCTTTCTCACGCATTATGGGCACTTTATCTGGGACGAGTATTAACTTCACTGGGGGCAAGTTGTCTTTTCCTCAGTTTATTGCGTGAGGTAAATATCCTTTTCTCACCAGCTTCATTTGCCATAATTTTAGGATTCATCGGTTTCAGCGGCAGCATTGGCGGAATACTTGCCATGTCGCCATTCAACTGGGCATCAGAGACCTTCGGTTGGCGCGAAACGCTGCTCTGGGTTGCCGGTGCAACGTCGCTATTTCTAATAGCAGGACTGGTAATATTGCGTCGTTTGCCTGTTGAGGATTTCAGCCATCTTAAACCTTTTTCATTTAAACCGGTTATCGATATCGTTATCCGTCGCAGTAATATGCCGCTACTGGTTGCCGGACTGATAAATTTCTCCATCATGTTCATGATGCAGGTAACCCTTGGCAAAAAGTTCCTACAGGATTTCGCCAATTTCACCTCTTCACAGGCATCATTATGCATGTTGTTGATGATGGTGGTATGCGCAGTCTGTAATTTGGGCGGCGGCATGATAATTCGCTGGATGGGCAACCGTCGCAAACCAATTCTTATAGCGGTACCGTTAATGTTGTCTATTGCTACCCTGATGTTAATTATCGGCGTAATTATCCACGTCCCAACCATCTATTTCTTCATCAGTTTCTTAATATTATCGACACAAACAATAGGAATGCCTGCGATAAACTCAACCATAAAAGAACTTAACCGACCAGAGCACGTCGCGCAATCCGTCGCGGTGATAAATGGACTGGCATACGTCGGGGTAGCAATTATAACGACTATCGCTGGATTAATTTTAGACAATTTCAGCACTGCCACCACCGTAACGCCAACCGGCATCATCTACCCGTCCCAGGCATACCTGACATTATTCATCCTGCTGTTCATACTATCAATGACCTCACTGATAATATCCACCCGTATACCGGAAACACGGGGCATACAGGCGGAATTTGCGCCGGAGTGATGGCTGTTGAAATAAAAAATTAACATGGATGGGCAGGATAGGCAAGATATATTTTCATTATAAAAATATATCTTGCAATTTAATCATTTAAACATCGAACCATTATTACAAGTAAAAACTTGTTAAGTAATATCAGGTGCAAAAAATATAAGTAAGGCAGTATAGAACAACATTATTTCATCCTGCCCATCCTGCCCATCCATGTTAATTTATTTAAAATTTCACCTTGACA
>JBIJDE010000023.1:0-21644 GCA_044344305.1 Armatimonadota bacterium | reverse complement strand
CATAATATTATCAAATAACTACCATAACTCCCCTCCTTGCCAAGGAGGGGGTAGGGGGTGGTTTGGTTGATTATATAATTAGTATGGTTTTACAAGAGCCTCTTTAATTTACAATTTGCAATTCCACCCATATTACCTTCTACGAGTGGTCTTTTTTGCAGGTGTTTTTGGTTTTGCTACCGGTTTTGCAACTTGTATCTGCGGGTTATTCACGTTGCTTATTGTTGATACCAGATATCTTAATTGTTCTAATGGTATCCGGTAGATAAACCGTTCGCAACCGTCATTTGCGTCCTGTGTTGTTACATTATAAGTAGTTAATGGTGGATAACTTTGCTGATATTTATAAATAGCGGCGTCTTTCGGAGACATCTTTATGCCACCACTTCGCATATCTTTGGGTATTCCTTTTGCTATATTCTTTTTATCTTCATCATTAATTCCTGCTACATAATTCATAACAGTTCTTGATAAATCGCGCGGTGAGATAACTTCAATTGAACGTACATTTGATCTCATATTTTGGGTCTGCGCTATAAATCGAGGCGACGAAGTTAATCCAGCTAATTTACCATTTACTCGTGAAATAAGATTCGCCATTTGTAGTTTTGAATCCGGACCACCTACAGTAACCAACAATTTATCGCCAACATACGCAAATCTAAACTCCAAAACTGATTCATTCTTGATAGTAACTTTAACCTTTTTATCTGCATTTTTAACAATTCTACTTGTATTTGGCTTGTTTAATATGACGATTTTTATAACATCAACATCAGTGGTTCCATATTTTTCCAATGATGGAAATGTAAATGCAGAAAAATCTATGAATGAACCACCCGGATATCTTATTCTTACTTCACGGGAATTATCAGTATTAAACTTAATTTTACCATTGGCATCTTTCTCTGCCGGAAACAGAGCATCAAACATTTTACGAATTATAGCCCTTGATTCATCTTTTAAATCTTTATTGATGGAGCTGGTTAAATATACACCAACAAAAACCGGAAAATTCCCTGTAACTGAATCCTTTTTAACAAGAACAGGAACCCAGGAAATAGCCCGTCCATTCACACAGCGTCGGGAAACCTCTTCATAAGCTTGAATTACCGTTTCAAAATTCTTAGGAACCGAGCCATCTGAAGAACCAGACAGTACTTTCTTCATATTATCAATTAAGATTCTATTTAATGTATACCCTGTACCTGGTGAGCTTTCTACTAATGGCCCACCAGCAGCAGCATAAAAAACCGTTGCCGGCATATATCTTAGTAGTTGTTTAGCTGTAGAAGTATTATATTTAACTAAATCTTCTTCTAACTGACTGCCTGCTATGGGGAGATTCAGCATTTCAACATCCAGTACATTGTTTGCCATGTTCACACCGAATTCCATACGTAAAATGCTGGTTTCATATTTCTTCAGGAAATCACCCATTTTCATGCCTAATGGTGTGTTGGGCATTTCCTTAGGAAATAATTCACTAAACGAAGGGATATCTAAACTTTTCAAAGCATTATTTGCCAGTTCATAGTTTTGCCATTGCAGCATTACGACCATGTCGCGGCGCGATATCGGCTGCAAATCAAAATCAACCTGAGAGAACCCGGGGACTATACCTTCAAAACCGAGAAGTGCGTAATCACCATAAACCATACCGCGAGGCATATCTTTATTTGCCTTGGTAGTTTCTGAATCAAGGAATTTCTGAAAAACGTCGGGGTCAGAAAGTGGAAAAACCAGGAATGTCGGGGTTCCATTATCATCAACAGCCGTAGATAATCCTTCAGGATTTTTCTGTGAGAATTGTGGCGGCATGACTAATATCCAAAATGTACCATCACTTTTAATCCCTGGCACACCTTTGAGCATACCTGATAAAAAAGCCAGCGATTTTGATATAGAAACACCTTTGGGAGCTTTGGGGTTGGCAGCGGTAATTTTATCAACTAATTGAACAATCGGCATCAATTTCGTTATTTGTGAGTCAGGATCAGTAATTTTGACAGATATCAAACTGCTGCTGACAGGCAAAGGACCACGGTTCTCTTGCCCGTGGGAAATAACGAATAATATCATTAATATGGAGAAACAAACGAAAATCCGGCGCATAGCAATCCCCCGATGCAAATTATACCATTAGTAGAGAATGTGCGCTATTACCTATTAAGTGAAAGAAGAGTCGCATTATAAACAAGGTTTTCGTTGTTTTATCGGTCGGATTTGTTGGATCAGTCAGATTTTTAATGGGAAATAGCACATAAAAGCAAAAGTTATCTTATAAATAAAATATTACACCATACAACTACTTAATACAATAATTTACATAAATATTTTAGTTATTTATCGAAAAACCATTGACATATTATCGTATGCAGGAATACTATTAACTATTATTACCGTTTACTTTTATAGTTGTAAGAAAATAGTTGATGGTGATTAAAATGGTGATTAAATTATGACCGATAAAGAAATTAAATCTGGATTATCAATAGATATTGATAATTTGTCACCAGATGAGATGCGACAGATGTTGCATGACTTAAACGCGCGTCTGAGAGAGTTGGAAAAGCAGAATGAAGCGTTGCGCCAGGATGAGTGCGGAGAAAAACTTAATACATTAGCTCTTCACATGTCATTAGCACAGAGAATTTCTCGGACTGGTAGCTTTGAATATAATATTGTGACAAATGAAGTTATATGGTCAGATGAAATGTTTCGAATATTCGGCTTGTTACCTCAATCTGCACCTCTAACTTATGAGGATGTAAGAAACAGAATACATCCAGATGATCGTGACTTACATTTACAGCAAACTCAAAATATCATAAATACTGGCAGCTATAATTTCGAGCATCGTGTTGTGTGGGATGATGGCAGCATCCATTATATTTTAGGCACTGCGGAGATGCAATATGATGAAGATGGCAACTCTGTGATGATGTTGGGAACTGCGCAGGATATAACTGAAAGCAAACAAATTGAAGAATCTCTACGACAGAGCGAATCAACATTGCGGCTTTTTATTGAAAATGCGCCGGCGGCTATCGCCATGTTTGATGATAAGATGAATTATCTCGTTGCCAGTCTTCGTTGGATGACAGACTATAATCTGGGAGAAAGAGATGTTATTGGAATCTCCCATTATGAGATATTTCCTGAAATATCTGATAGTTGGAAAACTGTTCATCAACGCGGACTTGCTGGCGAGGTAATACAGGAAAATGAAGATAGTTTTTTACGAGCAGATGGGTCTACTCAATGGCTCAAGTGGGAAGTACGACCATGGTACAAAGTTGATCAGACTGTAGGTGGAATAATTATTTTTTCTGAGGATATCACTAAACAGAAACAAGCGGAAAGATTGCTAATTGAAAGTGAGAATCGTTATCGAACATTAGTTGAACAAGCATCTGATGGCATATATATGGTTGATGACAACGGAAATTATGTTGATGTGAATACCAGTGGTTATACTATGTTGGGATACACCCGTGAAGAAATGTTGCAATTGAATGTTCGTGATGTTGCATCAGTAGATGAATTAGATAAACAACATTTATTGCTAAGTACTTTGCGTATAAGGCAGTCGATTCTTACTGAACGCAATTTAAGACGAAAAGATAGCACAATATTCCCGGTAGAAATTAATGTTAATAAACTTGCTGATGGTCATGCACTTGGCATTGTGCGAGATATCACCGAACGCAAGAAGACAGAACAAGCCTTAATTGAAAGTAGAGAAAAATTACGATTATATCTGGTTAATTCTCCTATGGCTGTTATTGAATGGGATGATAATTTTGTAGTTACCAGATGGTCTGGTGAGGCGGAAAAAATCTTTGAGTGGAGCGAGTCAGAAACGATTGGCAAATCAATTATGGAGTTAGATTTGATTTTCGAAGGTGATGAAGAAGCTATTCAAGATGTTATGGTTCAACTTACCAACAGTAAATCTAAGTATGTTGTTTCAACAAATCGTAATTACACAAAGAATAGACGAGTAATTTATTGCGAATGGTATAATTCTATATCGTATGATTCAAATGGTAAAATGGTTTCAGTAATGTCGCAGGTATTGGATATTACCGAAAGAAAGCATACAGAAGAGTTGCTGTGTGAAAGCGAAGAAAAATTTAAATTGATTTCAAAGTTATCTCCTGTCGGAATATATACAACTTTGCCCAATGGTGAATGCCAATATGCTAATGAATTCTGGTGTAAGATGGCAGGTCTTACTTTTAACGAAGCTCTGGGAATGGGGTGGATTCAAGGTATTCATCCTGATGATAGGGAGATGGTATTTGATAATTGGATAAGGATGGTTGAATCCCGAGGAAAATGGGGTCAGGAATATCGATTTATGGATAAAGCAGGTTCTATAACCTGGGTGTATGGTATCGCAACTCCTAAAGAAGATTTGGAAGGAAATATTATAGGCTTTATTGGGGTAAATGTTGATATTACTGAAAGAAAACAGACAGAAAAGGCGTTACGTGAACAAGAAGAAATGTTAAATCTAATTTTTAATACTGTTCCTGACCCAATAACAATAATTAGGAAAGATGATGGGGTTTGTACTCAAATTAATGAAAGTTTTACAAAAGTAACAGGTTGGGTAGAGACAGATATTGTTGGGAAAGCATCTAAAGAAAATAACATTTGGGTTAATGATGAAAATCGTATTAAAATAGTTGAAAATCTTATTAAAAATGGTTATGTTGAAAATTATGAAGCAGAATTTAGACATAAAAAAATAATAAGATTATAACAGGACTTGTTTCTGCAAAAATTATTAACATAAAAGGTTCACCATGTATAGTCAGCATAACAAGAGATATAACCGAACGTAAACGAATAGAAAGTTCACTACGTGAAAGTGAAAATAGATTCCGCAGTATATTGCAGGATATCGAATCTGTAGCAGTCCAGGGTTACGCGCTGGATGGCACTACCCAATATTGGAACAAAGCATCTGAGACATTATACGGATATAGCGCAGCAGAAGCGATAGGGGAAAATCTAATTAATTTAGTGGTTCCACCTGAAATGCAGGACGATGTCAGACAGGCTATGAAATATATGGCTGAAAGCGGTAATCCTATCCCGGCGTCTGAACTATCGCTGATGCGAAAAGATGGTTCGCGGGTGCCGGTATTTTCAAGCCATACCATCGTAAAAATACAGGGGAAACCGCAGGAACTGTTTTGTATTGATATTAATTTGAGTGAATTAAAGCGGGCGGAAGAGAGTTACCAGACTTTGTTTAATGAAATGTTAGATGGTTTCGCTCTGCATGAGATTATTTGTGACGAAAATGACAAGCCGGTAAACTATAAGTTTTTAGCCGTTAATCCTGCTTTTGAAAAATCAACAGGTTTAAAAGCAAGCAATATTATCGGTAGAAACGTGTTAGATATTATGCCTGATATTGAGTCCTATTGGATAGAGACTTATGGGAATGTAGCATTAACAGGTGAACCTATATATTTCGATAATTATTCGGCTGAATTGCATAAATATTTTGAAGTAACCGCTTTTCGTCCAGCTCCTAACCAATTCGCATGTATATTCAGCGATATCACAGAACGTAAGGTGAATGAAGAAGAAAAGTTGAAATTAGAAGCTCAACTACAACAATCGTTAAAGATGGAGTCGGTTGGTCGTTTGGCTGGTGGTGTTGCTCATGACTTTAATAATATGCTGGGGGTTATCCTTGGTCATGCTGAGATGGCAATTGACGGCTATGATTTGCCAGAATCACTACAAAACCATCTGTCAGAAATACGCAAAGCCGCCGAACGATCCGCTGACCTGACCCGACAGTTGCTGGCATTTGCCCGTAAACAGACTGTTGCCCCCAAAGTATTGGATTTAAATGAGACTATTGGTGGCATGTTGAAGATGTTGAAACGGCTCATCGGTGAAGATATCGACCTTAGCTGGCATCCATTGACAGATTTATGGCCGGTTAAAATGGACCCATCGCAAATTGACCAGATACTGGCAAATCTGTGTGTAAATGCCCGCGCAGCCATAACAGGGGTTGGGAAAATAACTATTAAGACAGAAAATCAAATACTTGATGATAACTGCAACACCAACCATGTCGATTTTAACCCGGGAGAATATATTTGCCTGACTATCAGTGATGATGGTTGCGGAATGGATAAAGAAACGCTGGAGCATATTTTTGAACCATTTTACACAACCAAAGGTATCGGTGAAGGAACTGGACTGGGGTTGGCAACAGTATATGGTGCAATAAAACAGAACAACGGTTTTATAATTGTAGACAGCGAACCAGGAGCAGGAACGACATTTTATATTTATATCCCCCGCCACATTGGTAAGTCAGAACAACTCGACCGAACTAATAAATCAGAACCTGTTATTCGCGGTCAAGAAACGGTATTACTGGTTGAGGACGAACCATCTATTCTAAAATTAGCCATGTCCATGCTTGAACGGTTGGGATATAAAGTGATACCAGCCAGCACCCCGGGTGAAGCCATGCGACAAGCAGAAATATACGCCGGTGAAATACAAATACTAATGACCGATGTAGTAATGCCAGAGATGAACGGACGCGATTTGGCAAAAAATCTGTTGCAACTATACCCAAAGCTAAAACGCCTTTTCATGTCCGGCTACACATCAGACGTTATTGCCCACCACGGTGTATTAGACGAGGGAGTATATTTCATCCAAAAACCATTCACAATGAAAGCTCTTTCCGCTAAAATACGCGGCGCGTTAGATGATGAGAGCGAAGGGTGAAGGTGCAAATTGCAAATTGCAAATGGGAAATGGGAAATTTAGACAGGCTCTTTCAAATAATAAACATCATTAAAAGATGCAGTCACCCACCAGAAACTACATTAAAATGAAAGAATGTGGTCGTCGTAGAGACGCAAGATTTTGCGTCTACAATCGGCACAATCTTTAAATGATATACAGTTTCGTGTTCTGGGGAAGGTGCGTAAATCGCTCCCTTCTGGCTGCAACCCTGTTCCAATCGGTGGCTGTAATTTTATCCCATTACTCTTTATTTTCAGTTAAAAGTGATCAACCTGAGAATTATATCCCAGGTTTTGCAATCGGCTCTAAATATTAAACATACTATTGCAAAGCTGATGGCGTCTGTATCATTATGTTACATTGAGTTTTACAAATTACGATATTATAGATTTACACAACTTCTATTTATTGAAGTTTGTTTGAAAAAAAGCTGAAAAACCATCATTTTCCATTGACAGTTGACCACTACAATTATAAAATTATCTTTGATATTCAATAAGAGTTATGCAATTACTCAATTGGATTAAAGGAGATAATATGAAAAATCAATCTCGTCGACCTGGCTTTACGCTAATTGAGTTATTAGTCGTAATTGCCATTATTGCTATTTTAGCGGCAATCCTGTTCCCTGTTTTTGCACGAGCACGTGAAAAAGCACGTCAAACTACCTGTACCAGCAATCAGCGGCAAATTGCCGCTTTATTACAGATGTATGCACAGGACCATGAAGAAACGCTACCTCTTACCGGTACAGTCTGGTCAGATATTAAATCCGATCCAGGTGTATTGGTTTGCCCTTCATTAGGGAAAAACACTCCAAATGGTTACGGATACAGTAAGCGTGTATCCGGAATTTCAGTAGGACAAATTAATGACCCTACAAAATCCATTCTTACAACAGATGGCTCTACCAGTATGGTAAACAACATTCTTAACAAACAATCAGATTCAGACGCGCGTCATAGCGGTTATGTAATTTGCTCTTATGCCGATGGCCATGTTGGACCGGACAAAGCGCCAATGCTGTTGCCAAGACCAGACCTACCGTTGAAAACAGGCCTTGCCTTCTGGTTGTCAGCAGATACTATCACCGGCGTTGCAGAAGGTGCATCAGTAACAACATGGACTGATTCATCAACAACTGGTAGTGCCTTAAAAGCAACTTCTGGAGCGACTAAACCAGTGTATTCAGCCACAGGCATGAATGGATATCCTGCAGTAAAGTTTAGTGGTGGTGGTTCTGATTATATGACTACTACTGACCTTAGCAGCAAATTTACCGGTTCTACTTCTGGGACAGCAATTTATGTATTTACTCCCGGCCAATCATCATACGCCGTTTTTGGACCAGGTTTAGGTGGTGAATTCTTCTCATTTAGTGGTGGTGACTGGTATCCCAGTATATTCCGAAATGCTCGAGTCGGGCCGTATTATGGTGGTACAATGCCTACAACATCGACAACTCCAGTTCGCGCAGCCGTTGTGTCTAATTCAGCTACTACCACATATACCGCTTATGTCAATGGTGTTGCCAAGACTCCTGCACAAGCTACTGGTACTTGGACTGCACCGGGCGTTTGCATAATTGGTAATAACAGTATACCAAATGGCGCATTTAAAGGACCCATTGCTGAGATATTACTTTACAATACTGCCCTTTCAGCATCCGACTATACTACCGTTGATAATTATCTGAAAGATAAATACGACCTGTAACTTTTTCTGATATATTACCTAATAGGCTTGCCAACTATATGTTGGCAAGCCTATTTCATTTAAATACCTGCTTTGGACTTCAAAATAATTAATGAGTTACCTTTAAAAGAAAAAGGTATAAGGGGACTGCCTTGCATTCTGAAAATTTAATCTAATGATAAATATTAGTAGAACCAGAATGCGTGGCTGTACCCGGTAGTTTGATTTTACGCCCGGGTACAGGCACGAATACTGTGCTTCTACTTGATTGTGAGTTTACCTGTAATCACAGTATTCAAGCCAGTCCCCTTTGTTGATAATTTATCAATACCATTTTATTAAATAGATTTAGTCTGTTGAAACAGAATATTTACCTCCATCACCGGGGTATTGACACCATTTCCACAAATCGCTATAATCATTGCGGTTTGTTCCGCCGGAGACAGCAGGTGCATTTATGCATAAAGGTTTCTTACCGCCTGCCGAGGTTCGTGTACAGATAATAATCTTGTCTACGCTATAACTTCGTGTCGCTGTTCCGTATGGTTCAGGGGCATTATTTTTTTATATGGACGGGCGAACCAAAAATCTTGAAAAGGAGGTGAGTACCTGTGCCAACGACAAAAAAAGCGGCCACTATTACCCAGTTAGAAGAATCCATTGATGCAAGTCAGGGCTTGATTGTAACTGATTACCGCGGTTTGACTGTAGAGCAAATCACGAATTTACGCCGCAAGTTGCGCCCGGCTAAAGCGAAATATGTTGTATGTAAAAATACATTATTAAAACGCGCTTTAGCAGCTAAAGGTAAACCAACTCTTGATTCAATTTTGGAAAATCCATCAGCGATTTTATTTGCTGAAGGTGATCCTGTTGAGGCGACAAAGATTCTGACCGCATTCATTAAAGAATTGCGCAAAGATATGCCGCAGATCAAGGGTGGAATATTGGGCACCAGCGAGTTGAACGCCAATGATGTTGCAAATCTTGCCACATTACCGCCACGCGAACAAATTCTCGCAAACTTACTCGGTACACTGCAATCACCAATCGCCAACACAGTATCCGTTATAGGTGCTGTAATGTCCAATTTGGTTGGTACCATCGAAGCGTACCACAACCAGAAAGCCGGGTAACTGGCAACGTATTTAATGCCGCGTAATGCAGGCAAGGCGGATAAACCGCTAACAAAAATTTGAGGAGAATACCACAATGTCCCTGACAAAAGATCAAATCATTGAAGCCATCGAACAGATGAATCTGTTAGACATCGTAGACCTGTACAAAACCATGCAGGATAAATGGGGCGTAACCCCAATGGCAGCCGCTGCTGCTCCTGCCGCTGCCGCTGCAGCTCCTACTGAAGAAGTAGAAGTTCAGACCGCTTTTGACGTTATCCTGACCGGCTTTGATGCTGCTAAGAAAATTAACGTTATTAAAGTTGTTCGCGAAATCACCAGCCTTGGCTTGAAAGAAGCTAAAGACCTGGTAGAAGGCGCACCGAAAGCTGTTAAGGAAGGCGTTACTAAGGAAGAAGCCGAAGAAATCAAGAAGACACTTACCGACGGCGGAGCAACTATCGAAATCAAGTAGTCATCTCTTTGTTGAGTATGATACTGCCGCGACCCCGCGAAAGCGGTGTCGCGGCTTAAACCGTTTTTTATTCGGGCATTTTTTTGACATCATCATGACCGAATGGTATATTATCCGTATCGCCGCGGTATGAATAATGTGCCGGGGCGTAAAGTGTCAATATAAACTAATGTTTGAATCGTTATCAGGAAAATTACAGAACTTATTCAGCGCGTTATCCCGCAAGGGTAAGCTAACGGAAGCGGATGTCAACGACGCCGCACGCGAAATAAGGGTTGCATTACTGGAAGCAGACGTCAATTATAAGGTAGCAAAAGATTTTATCGCAAAGATAAAAGAGTTAGCTGTCGGTTCAGAGACGTTGTCCGGCTTAAATGCGGCGCAAAATGTAATTAAAATTGTTCGCGACCAGCTAATTGAGTTTTTAGGCGAAAATGGCGGTCCATTGAAGACTGCGCCGAAATCGCCGTCGGTATATTTAATTGCCGGTTTACAGGGTGGTGGTAAGACCACTACCAGCGGTAAATTGGCCAGCATGTTGCGAAAACAGGGAATGAATCCATTATTAGCGGCAACTGACGTAACCCGCCCAGCGGCGGTGACCCAGTTGCAGGTAGTTGGAGAAGCTGTACACGTACCAGTTTTTCAAATGGGAACCCGAGTATCGCCGGTGGATGTAGCGCGTGGCGCGTTAATTTATGCTCGTGAGCATGGACACACCCACCTGATTGTCGATACTGCCGGACGTATGCATGTGGATGGCGACTTGATGGACGAAATAGTTGCTGTACGCGATGCCGTGAACCCAGATGAAATATTATTAGTGCTGGATGCCATGACCGGGCAGGATGCGGTTAACGTCGCCGGACAATTTAATGAACGGCTGGATGTGACTGGATTCATATTGACGAAGATGGATGGCGATGCCCGTGGTGGTGCCGCATTGTCGATACGCCAGGTAACCGGAAAGCCGATTAAGTTTTTCGGCATGGGCGAGAAATATGACGCTTTGGAAGTTTTTCACGCTGACAGGTTGGCTTCGCGAATCCTGGGGATGGGCGATGTATTATCGCTAATCGAGAAGGTAGAAGCATCTGTCGACGCGGATGAAGCGGCAAAGCTGGAAAAGAAGATGCGCAACCGCACCTTTGACCTGGAAGATTTTCTGGGGCAATTGGAGCAAATGTCAAAGCTGGGACCGCTGGACCAGTTTATGGATATGATTCCCGGTATGGCACAAATCAAACAGCAAGCGGGACCGATAACCATCGACCCGAAAAAAATCGCCCACATGCGGGCGATAATACAGTCGATGACGCCAAGGGAAAGACGTGAACCGGAACTGGTGAGAGGCAGCAGACGCCGCCGCATCAGTCGGGGAAGCGGCAGACCACTGGAAGAGATCAATATGTTGCTGAAACAATTTGACCAAATGCGCGAAATGTTTGGAAAGATGGGTGGCGCATTTAATCAAAAAGGCGGCAAACCAAATTTTGGCAATTTAGGATTCGGTAAAATGGGTGGCGGGAAGTTTAAGCTGCCATTTTAACCAGGATATTCACCACGAAGGAGCGCAATAAAACGCAAAAGAGATTATGAGAAATCTTCTTTCGTGTCCTTTGTGTTCTATTGCGGTGAATAAATAGATTTCAGCTGTTGAGCGCGTCAGCGTTCCGGCAAAAAGTATCGCAGCAGCGAGGTCGGCACGGCGGAATAATCCGCCCCTCCGGCCCGGGGAGTTACCCCGCAAAAACAATGAGGAGTCAAAACCATGGCAGTAAAAATGCGTTTGCGCCGAATTGGTGCAAAGAAACAACCGGCATACCGTGTAGTAGTAGCCGATGCCCGTTCACCACGTGATGGCAGATTTATTGAAATCGTAGGTCATTACAACCCGTTGACAGAACCATCAACTATCCATTTCGACACCGAAAAAGTGTTGTACTGGTTGAAAACCGGCGCTCAGCCGACTGATGTTGTTGTACGCTTACTGAAAAAATCTGGCGTTTGGGCTGTATACTCCGGCGATGCTACCGAAGTTATCGTACCTGTTGCTGTAGCACCTACCGCAGCTCCTGCTCCCGCACCAGTAGTAGAAGAAGTTGTTGTTGTAGTAGAAGAAGTACCTGCTGTTGAAGAAGTAATTGTGGTAGAGGAAGTGCCAGTTGTTGAAGAAGTGGCTGTAGTTGAAGAGCCAGCAGTTGAAGAAGTGGCTGTTGTTGAAGAGCCTGTAGTTGCTGAAGAAGTCGCTGAAGTGGCTACTGAAGAAAAACCAGCAGAAGAAGCCGTATAACGGCAAACTATTATTTGAATGTGCGGTGATATTTTCTCGCCGCACTATCAAAGTTATGGAGGCCGATAATGAAGAATTTATTAAACTATATAGTTACTTCCCTGGTTGACCAGCCGGAAACTGTAAATATTCGCGAACAGGCCGGTGACCAGAATATAGCATATATGGTGTATCTTGAAGATGAAGATATGCCTCGAATAATTGGTAAAGGCGGTCGGGTCGCAAATGCGATACGCATAGTTATGCGCGCTGCAGGCGGATTATCCGACAGGTCAGTATGGGTTGATTTTTCTCGCCACGGTGCTGCAAACACAGACCGCCGCGGCAGATAAAGAGGGATTTTAAAGATGGACAGTTTAGTATTACAGCAGAATGTACGCATGGTATTTATTGTAACACCAGAGTTGAAAAACGCCCTGGTTACCGAAATAGATAACGCAATTGCCGAAACCACTCGCCAGTCAGAACAGTTTGATTTCCGCGCCCGTCAGGCATTAGCTGAAATTCAGCGTACCGACCTGAATCGAGCCATGCAAGCCCGCCAGCAAATTGAAACTGAAAAACGCCGAATGGATGCCATTAAAGAAGAATTAACAGCGCAGAAAACACAGATTGATGCCTTGGAAATGGGTGCTGAATATCAGCGAGGCATGATTCATGGTCAGGTTGAAATCAAGGTTGGCGATAAGATTTTTGACAAATTATCTGCAGTTGATTTAATTATTCAAGATGGTATGGTAAAAGAAATTCGTGAAAACGACCTTTCCAGTGCCGGATTCATTCTACCGCAAATGGCAAGTGCTGAGCATGGTGAATAACGAACCTTACGATTGGCTGATAGGCGAAATCACTTCTCCCCTTGGATTAAAAGGTGAGATGAAGGTATACCCGCACACTGACCACCCTGAACGTTTCGATAAACTAAAAAAAATAGGTGTTGAAATCGACGGTGAAATTCGGGTAGTGAAAGTTAAATCATCACGTTTTGCATCTGGTAAAATAATGATATCGCTGGAAGGTATCGATACCATTGATGATGCAGAAAAGATGCGGCACGCACGGTTATACGAACAGAAATCAAAAGCTGTTAAACTTGAAAAAGATGAGTATTTTTACGATCAACTCATCGGGATGCGGGTAATCACTGATACCGGCATTGAACTCGGAAATATTACAGACATCCTGCGCACCGGTGCTAATGATGTCTATGACACACCAATGGCATATATTCCAGCAGTGAAGGAATATGTGCTTAAAGTTGATTTACAAGCTGGGGTGATGACTGTGTTGTATCGACCTGGCTTATTAAAAGCTGACGACGGTAATTGATCAAATGTTTTATTGTAGCCAGCATATGAAAGGAGGCAGTTAATATGCAGACAGCTAACCAGTTGGACTGGAAAAATCTGTCATTCCAGTACTTACCGACAAATTGTTTCGTCCGGGTAGAATGTACGGACGGTGTATGGGGTACTCCAGAAACTATTACAGATCCGATGATATCCCTGCACGTTGCAGCAAATGTATTGCATTACGGTCAGGCTTGTTTCGAAGGGTTAAAAGCATTCACCATGAAAGACGGAACCATTGCAATGTTCCGACCGAATATGAATGCCCGGCGATTGGCATATTCAGCAGGAAGATTGTATATGCAGGCACCATCAGAAGAGCTATTCATTGAAGCATGTAAATTAGCCATCAATAAAAACCGCGAATTCGTACCACCTTATGGCACTGGCGCGGCATTATATATACGACCGTTAATCATCGGTACCGAACCTATGATAGGTATTGCGGCATCGCATACATATTCATTTTACGTCATCGTCACTCCGGTTGGACCTTATTATAAAGAAGGTTTCTTCCCCGTTGAAGCTATGGTGATGGATGAATACGACCGCGCTTCACCCCGTGGCACCGGCAAGGCAAAGGTCGCGGGCAACTATGCGGCGTCACTAAAACCATATTACACCGGCAAAGAGCGCGGTTACCCTATCATACTGTTCACCGACCCGGCAGAACATAAATACGTTGATGAATTCGGGACATCAAACTTCATCGGCATCACTCCTGATGGAATATACAAAACACCGTGTTCACCGTCTATCCTGGAAAGCATAACCAATCTTAGTCTTCAACAGTTAGCGACTGATATGGGGTTAACAGTGAAGTGTGAACAGATTGAAGTTAATGGTCTTGATCAGTTTGAAGAAGTTGGCGCCTGTGGTACTGCTGCAGTGGTTACCCCGATATATGCGGTACATTACGGTGAAAAAGTATTCAAATTTGGCGACCCATGTTGCGCAGGTGAAAAATTAACAGATTTGTTCACCACACTGCAAGGCATTCAATACGGTGATGTCGAGGACAAATACGGCTGGATGCTGGCGGTGGAATGATATTAAATGACATCCGATAATTCTCCGCGTATGCGGTTTGATGTAGTCTCTCTATTACCATCGGCTTTCAATGCCTATTGGAACGAAAGTATGCTGGGCAGGGCGCAAAAAGCGGGGATTATCGAGTGCAATGCGGTGCAATTACGGGATTTTACCCACGACAAGCACCACGTCACCGACGATACTCCTTATGGTGGCGGAGTCGGAATGGTGATGAAACCGGAGCCGATTTTTGAGGCTGCCGAGTCACTGACAACCGGCGGAGATGACGAATTAATCATCGTCATGACCCCAACCGGTGAGCAGTTTACCCAGGCACTGGCTCAGGAATTGACGACGTACCGGCATTTGATTATAATTTGCGGGCGATACGAGGCAATGGATGCCCGGGTTCACACCCATCTCGCTCAGCGGGAAATATCTGTAGGTGACTATATACTCACCGGCGGAGAATTGCCCGCTATGACAGTAATCGACGCGGTGTCACGGTTGCTGCCCGGGGTATTGGGCGGCGAGGGCGCAGCGGATGGCGAAAGTTTTGTTGCGGGGCTATTGGAGCATCCGCAATATACCCGCCCCCCGGTTTTTCGGGGATGGGCGGTGCCGGAGGTCCTTCTCTCCGGTCACCACGAGGAAATTCGGAAGTGGCAGCGGATGCAATCGTTGAAGCTGACACTTGAAAAAAGGCCGGAACTGCTGGAAACAGCGGAACTGACCGCCGAAGATCTCAAAATGCTGAAAAGCATTAAAAAATAATGTCGGGAGAAGGAAAAATTACCTCGACCGCTTTAACAAAGGGGACCCATGAAAAAGGTCAACTTCAATTTAATTAAGGAATTAGAGGCTCAGCAGGTAATACCTGGGCGCCCTGAATTCCGAACTGGCGACACCTTGAAGGTTCACTTGAAGGTAAAAGAAGGCAACCGCGAACGCATTCAGTTATTTGAAGGCGTGGTTATCCGTCACCAGAAAGGCCTGCTCGGGGAAAGATTCACCGTTCGTCGTGTAACCCATGGCGTTGGTGTTGAAAGAGTATTCCTTGTGCACTCGCCAATAATCGACAAACTCGAAGTGGTACGACTGGGTAAAGTACGTCGCGCACGTCTTTACTACCTCCGCGATCGCGTCGGTTCACGAGCAACCCGCATCAAAGAGCGCGGCCGCATCAAAGGGTAATTATATTGCCCGTACAAATTGCCCGGATACCTGCAAAGGTGCCCGGGCTTTTTTTGTATTTTTTTGTCTGAACCGCGGATTTAGAGGATTGTTTGGATTAGATGATCGAATTATAATATTAAATATACTTTTTAAAGGAAATTAATTTGCAGAAGAAGCGTAAAATGAATAGTCACCGTGTGGAAAGGGATGCGAGTCCGGCGGATTTTCGACAATTCATCATTATTACTACTTGCCAATCAGGAGATTGTCCATCTCAGGAAGTTATATTTGAAGTAAATCGAGCCGGACTTGCGTCCCTTTCCATACGGTGACTGAATATTAATAACCTATTTTGTTTGATATTGCCATGGACTATGAAATTAAAAGGTAAAGGTAAAGGAATTAAATAAAAGATATGTAGAATAATAAGCAGGAAAGCGTCTTATTTTACCGGTTCGTCTTATTATGACATACAGCAGGTGTATGCACCATAAAGTTGAATAATTAATCCAATGAAAGAAAATATATTTTATATTGTATTTCTTAAATATCTACATCAAGATAGAGCACGTTGGGCTTTAAATATATTCATTGTGCTGCTGTTGCTTTGCCCGTTGATATCAACTCTTGGCGCAATTACCGGTTTGGTGCGTTTGATATATCCGGTTACCATCATCTGGGGTTTTTATACTGCTGGATTATATCTGCTGCGGCTAATTTCCGCACATTATGCCTGGCGTTACCCGGTTATTGCAATATTACTGGCAATAATATGCTGGGTATCCTTCGCCGGTCGTCCGTATGATATCGCATCTTTACGCAATATGTACCGTTCTCGCCTGATTTCATTTTCTGGCACTTTTTATGTATGGGGTGGCGAGTCGCACCTGGGGATAGACTGTTCTGGACTGGCACGAACAGCATTAATCGAAGCCATGATATTTGAAGGTCTTCGCACTGGCAACCCGCGTTTGATAGGACCACAGGTATGGGATTTCTGGTGGCATGATATGAGCGCAAAAGCGATGGGAGAAGGAACATACGGCTACACAAATGAAGTTTGCCGACTTCCAAAATTAGCAGGCGCAGACACCTCGAAATTGCAAATCGGCGATCTGGCAGTGACAGAAAGCGGAGTCCACGTCCTGATATACCTCGGTGATAATCGATGGATAGAGGCAAACCCGGAAGACCAGCATGTAGTCACCAACGAAGCAACAGCCACCTCAAACCGCATATATTTTAACCAAACATTCAAAATAATGCGATGGAAATGGCTGTTATAATTTTAGATTTTTTACTTCAGTGATACAACTAACCGCACTACCACAATTCCCCGCGGCAGCATTGCTATATTGACATCACCATCTTTCACCGCTAAATCACCAGTAACATTGCCAAATATGTCGCATATTTCCGCACTTTCAATTTTCAGTAAGTTTGAACCTAATGTCGCTGTTTGCGGAGTATCTGACGCGTTTACCATACGCAGCAATATGCCGTCTGCCGACTGCGGGTTTGCCCATGATGATGGCATGGCGTGAAGGGTCAGGATTGGTTGAGCGGGTAAATTCAACAATGTTCCAGTGGATGGCAGTGTTATTTGTGGACGCTTGCTTTCTTTTGATGTCTGGATGATGCACGGCATAACCGATTCCAGTCCAAAGCGATGGGCGGCGGTTTCGTTAAAGCCATCAACATGCGGCTGTACCACATAGCGCGCTGTCACTCGGCCCGGTTGATAGCCGCGGAAGTTGGTGCCCCAATAGTTATTGGTAATCCAACCGAGGAACATGGCGCGTTCAAGGTGCAGTTCGCGCTGGTCGTGGGCAAAATGAAAATCGCCTAATTGTGCCAACGGATTTTCCGGGGTGGCAATGGTTACACCAAAGCTGTTATTAGAGAAGTCTACCCAGTTTTGCAGGTTGAAATAATCGCGGCAACTGCCTGGCAACTGTTGTTTGTCAATCTCTATCGCCTGCGCGCCGACATCATACCGCGCGGTGGCGTCCGCCACCGCAAATGGCATGGCAATATAGGTGGATTCCGGGTGCTGTACATGTCCCATCATCCAATGCGCCTGCAATTCTACCGTGCCGGTGTGGTGCGGCATGATAAATTTCAGCGTTGCGGCGTTCGCCAACCCGGCGACTTCCACAATTTGTTCAACCTCTATCGCTACCGGCGTGTGATAAACTTTATGGCTCAACAGTTTTACATGGCTACCGCGGTTGGCGCGCCAATCAGGATGCCAGGCACGTTTATGGAGCGCGAAATCCCAGTAAATAGGACCATTCAGCCTGACGCGGGGATAATAATCTTCCCTGCTGGCTACTTCTTCGTGAACCACGCTTCCAAACCGCCATTCCGATGTATGGTCTACCATTTCGCGATTCAGTGTTTTATCAAACCAGGAGATAATGCCGCCGCGTTCGCGATCAAAAACTATCCGGCGCAACGCATCTTCCACCACCGCGCCTTCGCTGTGGCTTTCCTCGTGTTCAATCGGGTGTATTTTACTCTTATCAACCACGGTATACCCTGATGCTGGCACAGTTACTGCTTCCATTCGTCCGGGTACGCCGATATTCTGTTCCTGGGTATGGCGCGAAGACGACGGGTCGTCCGAGCAGGCGCGGGCTGCATCCCTGTTCATTATCGGTCCCGGCACATTGCCATACGCGGTACGTTCCCACGGCAACGGGTTAAATAATATTATAGCGTCGTCATCACCGCTTGCGATGCGGATGCCAAGTTCCGCCGCGCCATCACGAGCGATTAACTGGCTGAGACTTCTTGTCTGGTACGCGGTATGCGCCTTGTGATTCCATTGGCTGGCGGCGTCTTCATGTTCAGGGTCGCCGACATGGCCAAACCAACCCCAGGTATGTTCGTGCCATGTTTCCAGTGATTTCCACGCCTGCTTGTGATATTCGCCAGCGGTAGACAGGATAATTTTCGGGTCGCGGCCGGGGTAATCCGCGGCGGATTCGTCACCCGCGCGGCCGACTCCCATCCCTTCCAGCCAGCCGTGTAGTGTATCGGCAGAACGCAACCGCGCGCGACTGGTGCGGGCGACAGCAGTCTCCCGCGCGGAACTGCACGAGCCAAAGTTCCAGTAATCCGTCCAATCTCCGGCGTGAATTGGCAGTTCCGCGAAATGCGGTTGAACCTGCGCCCAGAACTCGCGCCAGGTAATCATCCGCAACCGCGGACGCTGGCCTTTCTCGTTCCACTTGCGAATAAACTCGGAATAATGGATATCCGCGCTGCGGTTGTCACCGCCTTGCGCCATTACCTGCATAATCGCGAAGGGGAATTGCCAGCCAGCTTCGGTCAATTTCTGCTCAATCACCGGGATATTCGCCAGCAATTTATCCGCGTCTTCCGGGATGCCCACCCAGGTGCCGGTGCCATAATGCCATCCGTTCAACGCCGGCAGCAATCCGCCGCCGGGAGTCTGCCAGTTGAATATATTGGGACGGGTAAAAGGCGCGCCGCCAAAATCGCAATTGATTGCCATCGAGGTAGTCTTGATTCCCGCCGCCAGCAATACATCGCCAAGCGGCCAGTTGTGACCGTTGATATCTGCGTTCATGGCATGGGTAATCTGAATACCATAATCTTTGCGCAGGCGATTAACCGGCTGGAACAACTCGATAAAGTCGCCAGTATCCGCCAATGGAGTCATATTCAAATACGACGCGGTAACCTCGATACGTCCCGCCTTCTCCATCGCCAGAAAACGCTCCACCTGCTTGTCGGATGAATGTTCCAGCCAGTACAGGAAAGGCGCAATCGTTTCTACCACCCATTTAAAAGCGTGGTCGCCGTCATGGTCGGCATGGCGTTCCGTCGCGTCAATCGCCATATCAATAAACCGCCGCTGCATTTCCCACAAAATAGGCTGGTCATTAGTAAACCCGATATCAGTATGCGAATGATGCAGCAGATACAATGTTTCAAGATTTATATTTTTATTTGACATTATGTTGTCCTTTTACTCAGTTTTCTTTGAATAATATTTTTGTTTAGGACTTTTTGGTTTATTAGGATCTGTTAAAAATAGTAATCCTTTATTAATCAACGGAATTAAAATGTTAAGCCTAAAATATTCCCTATCTATTAAGCCTGTGAGATCTTGCATTTCGCTTCTACTTCGAGGATGTTCACAAAATACCAATAGTTTCTGTATTCGTTCATGGTGAAACTCATCTTGCGGGGTAGCTTGCGGGGTAGCTTGCGGGGTAGCTTGCGGGGTAGCTTGCGGGGTAGGCTGAGGGGTAGGCTGAGGGGTAACTTGCTCAGTAGCTTGCGCGGTAACTTGCGCGGTAACTTGCTCAGTAACTTGCTCGGTAGCTTGCGCAGTAACTTGCTCGGATAATGATAATACGAACCTGAAAACGTCTTCTTCATACAATTGTGGATCGTTGCCACAATAAGCTTTGCAATATTTAAATAAATTTCTTGTTCCCGAGCCAAGTTCATCTGCTCTTCCAATTTCTTTAAAAACTCGTGCAATCGCAGGATTTTTAGGATAAGGAACAAGTTGTTCAGTACGTAGAATTCCATATCCATGCGGTTTGTTGCCATTTTCAGTCATAAAGGTATTGCGGTCTATTATTAATTTTGCAGGAAATGCATTCAAATATTCACGATGAATAAGAAGATTGCTGATAACTTCACGAAGTATTTTCCCACGCAAGCTAATCCTTTGATCATTTTCCAGATAAAATGGGTCGTTAAGATGTTTCTCACCGAAATTCATTAACCTATCATAAGAATCAATCAAATTAGTGCGAATATCATCACGGTCGTCATATCTATCAATGTTATCTCGTCTTAAAATGGCGTCAATTCTAAAATGCGGTACTGCAGAAAGAATTGTTTCATCTTTGCCAAAAAGAAGTATCGCCGCCAAAGAAAACCCATTTTTTCCAGTTTGAAAATCTTTCTTTAATAATTGCGCACTTTTTAGCAAATCAATATCGTTCATCGAACCCCATGGGTGGTCTTCACGCTGAATCAACACCTGTTTTCTAACTCGTGCAATTATATCTGTACGCAAATCCTCTATTTCAACATACGGAAAAACTGTATTTTCGGAGTAATTCACCTGTTTTCTTTGGTATAAAAAGGCAACAAGGCTATGACGATCGGTAATATTAAAATCACCATCTTCATTACGGTCAAATATCTTCCCATTACACCGGTGAACTTGAGAACTTTCAGGAATATAAACATACAGAATTATTTTACCATCAACAATCACTTCTTCAATTGTTAAATAAAAAGTCGGACTTATTTTTTGTTGATTATTAATTGATGTTACAAAATCTTGTTTAATATGCGAAATATGCTTTTCATCAATACCATTTATTGTGCCATCATTATTTACACCCATAAGCAATTCGCCACCGTTTCGATTTAAGAACGCGCAAACAGTTTCATAAGTATCTTTACTTATAGCAGTTTTACATTCTTTAAATTCAACAGCGATATTCTCACCATTTTCGATGATAGATTTTATTCGATTATCATTCATGATGGTTGTCCTTATTAATTTGCAGGTTTGTTATTCGTAGAGACGCAAAATCTTGCGTCTCTACCCTCGGGAACGCCAATCTCCTGATTGGCCGATGAGATAGAATTTATATTTTAATCACTCAATGTATGTTGTATGCAATGGTGATATGGATGAA
>JBIJDE010000262.1:0-6712 GCA_044344305.1 Armatimonadota bacterium | reverse complement strand
TACCAGTCTTTGAAGATGCTGTCGTTCATGCAGTCGCATTAAGAAATAAAGTAGATTATATTGTAACCCGCAATATTCAGGATTTTTCCGGTTCATCTGTACCGGTAATAAGTCCTGTAAATTATTTAATGTTATAGATATTACGCAATGACTCCCCGCTTTTGTTAATCCTTACAGAAAAATGCTATAATACAACGGCAATCAAATATTCGTTGGAGGGCATCATGGGTAAAGGCGATAAACGCACCAAGCGCGGTAAAATCTGGCGCGGTACGTTCGGCAAATGCCGACCGGCTGTAGCTACCAAATCTACCGCTACTGCAAGCGCAGCGAAATAAGAACTTTCACTCTTTAACTGGCCCCAAATGGGGCCAGCAAACTTTTCAGGTTATGATAAATGGATAATAAAAATATATTTGCTACCATTGCTGAGGCTGCAGCGGATTTAAAAGCTGGAAAATGTATCGTTGTTATTGACGATGAATCTCGTGAAGATGAAGGTGATTTGGTAGCTTCTGCCGCGATGGCGACCCCGGAAACGATTAATCTAATGATTAAAGAAGCCCGCGGACTGATATGTGTGCCAATGACAGCAGAACGGGCAACTACATTAAACCTTCCCCCTATGGTAGCGTCTAACGAAGATGCTCATTGTACGGCTTTCACCATCTCAACAGACGCACGTCAGGGCATTACCACCGGCATATCCGCAAGCGACCGCGCTATCACCGCAAATGTATTGGCTGATTATACAAAAACCGCTGATGACATCGTACGGCCTGGTCACATGTTCCCGCTTATCGCCCGCGAAGGCGGCATCTTGCAACGCGCCGGACATACCGAGGCATCTGTTGATTTATGTAAAATAGCCGGTTTACCACCAGTAGGTTTAATTTGCGAGGTTATCCAGGACGACGGAACCATGGCACGCCAGGCGCAATTGATAGAATTTGCCCATAAATTTGACCTGAAAATTGTTAATGTAAAACAGATTATAGAATACCGCAACCGCTACGAAAAATTAATAAAGCGCGTTGTTGATACATTATTACCGACAGAATATGGTGATTTCAAAGCAATTTGCTACACCAGCGATATTGATAATCGTCCCTATCTGGCAATTACCCTGGGTGAACTCAACGAAGACCCAATACTTACCCGAGTACATTCAAGCTGTCTGACCGGCGACGTATTCCACAGCCTGCGCTGCGATTGCGGCGAACAGTTAAAACGCGCGTTGGAGATGATACAGGAAGAAGGTCGCGGTGTGTTGCTGTATATCGACCACGAAGGTCGCGGCATAGGACTGGCGAATAAACTACGCGCTTATGAACTGCAGGACAAAGGTGCAGACACGGTAGAAGCTAATGAAATGCTGGGGTTTGCCGCCGACCTGCGCGATTATGGCATTGGTGCCCAGGTACTTTGCGACCTGGGGTTAAGAAAACTGCGCTTGCTAACCAATAACCCGCGCAAAATCATCGGGTTGGAAGGCTACGGTTTAGAAGTTGTTGAAGCGGTGCCGATAATAATAGACCCTAATAAACATAACGAGAAATACCTGCGAACAAAAAGAGATAAACTGGGACATTTGCTGAATCCGTAGTTTTTTCTTTTTGACATGATTTTTCTTCGAACGAAATCGTATGAAATCGACAGCAATCGTTAGAAATCGATTTCAACCGAATGCTGTCGATTTCTCCCGATTTCTTTCGTAGATTCAATCTCTAATCGAAACTACCGACATGAACAGGTCGTTTCTTCCCGGGTTTTCTTTTTCTCCGCGCCAGCCGATTGTGAACAGGCGCAGCTTCTTTCCATCGCTGGCTGGCATATCTGCTGCCACTACGTCGCTGTCGTTTTCCAGTCCGCTGAGAATTACCATTTGTTGGTTTATCTCATTTTTCTCCAGTCGCATCACCACATTTTTAAACATTGGGTCGCGTTTTAACTTCCAACCGCCGACGTATATTCTGCTTCCCATCCAGTCAGGGTATGACCGTATCCAACTCACCGCGACGTCATCACCATATAATATTTTTGTAGGCATCTTATCCGCGCCCGGTGTATCCGTCAGTTTTTGCAGTGATGGGTAACCGGTGAATATTAAATCCTGCACTTTGCCGGTCAGCACTTTTGCCGTTCCGCGATACGGGTTAACCTGAATCTTTAAATTGTTGTCACCCTTATAAACAAAGGTTTCCTGACCCGGCAGCAATGTGACTTTTTCTTCGACACCATCAATGATTACCCGCAAATCCTGCCAGGCAGAATAATTACCGACAAAATTCCCCGGGGTTGTTTCTTTCAAGTCATCAATCATTCGTCCGTCAACATCAATATCGGCAATGGTCAATGGTTGCAGGGTAAATGTCAATTTCCCATTCACAATCTCTGACATATAACGGGCATAGTATAATGAACTGCTGCCGTTTTTCGTGGCACTGAATATCATATTAAAATAGCGGGTATCCTTTTCGTCATGCTCTACCCATGCGCGGGCACGACTGATATCATCAAGACTGGCATTCAGTTCTGCGAATGGTATCTCTGTGGTCCACTTACCGTTGGGGTCTTCCACCGCACAGAATATCCCACGTGAACCGGAACCGTAAATAATAACTTTATCCAGATTTGGCAACCCGGTGATAAGGGTCGGGTAACTTTTGGCATTTCGCGGAACATTTCTCTCGGATGGCGCGTCACTCTCTACCCAATCCAACACCCCGTCTCCCCTGCCCCACGGGTCGCATTTTTTGACAATCATATATGAAGCAGGCTGGTATTGCGGTTGTCCGTTTATTGTCACTCGCCTGGTTGCTGATACCGTAAATACCACCAGCATCCTTTCGGCGTTATAGTTTATTGATGGGTATTCATAACGAATCGGGTGTGGAATAGCATCTTTTTTATCACCCGGGTCGGCGAACTTATCCTGAATTTCCGCTATTTCATCATCGGTTAAGATTGGCTGCCATGGCGCACCGGTGATGGTAATGGTGCAATCAGCCACAGTAATGTTATTCTTCACTGCTCTGTCTATTGTGATGCATTCATCATCCGTCGCGATAATCCGCGCCAGCAATTCTACATCACCTTTGTTATTCTTAATCTCTATTATGTCGGATGTGCTGTCATCGGCAGCGTGGATATTTTTTATTTCTTCCGGCAGCAACTTAATTTTTTTGTCACCTGCTTTGATATCCTCCATTGCAGTCGCCAGCATAGATTTCAGGTGTCTTATCCACAGTTGGGTATCGACTTTATTCTCTTCTGCCTTAACACCATTCATCGCGGTATCGCTGGATACTATCACCACGGTATCATTCTCGTTAATATCCATCGTGGTGGGGTTTCTTTCCGCGCCATCCAGGTAATTGCGCCACTTTTTCACTTCCGCAACAAAATTTGCATCCATCTTGCAGTCAGAGATATAATGTTCAGCAATCAGCTTATTTGCCTGCATTTTGCTGCTGATATTATTATCAATGCTTTTTGCGGATGCATTATACAATCCGACTGGCGCATCAACATTACTATTTTTATCAAACGCAATATCGCGAGAATTACCGATTCGGTTCATTTTAAAATTACTATTATCTTCAGCGATATCAAAATTACCGAGGACATAGTTTGCCACATTCGGATAACGAGATACCAGCGCATGTTTATCAATATTCAATTCCATTGGTTCGTCTTTCTTAGTAGGTTCAAAATAATCCCACTGACCGTTATTATTGGTATCGATATATTTGCCAGACAACGCCTGTGAATATTTCCCTGCCGATAAAGTTATCTTTTCGTCATTATTGATATCTGTAAAGGTCTTACCATTAAAAATATATAACTTTTTAGTCACTGATTCATAAAAATTATCCGCCAATTTATCATAAATGCCGCTGGGATTGGTCAGACCGGATAAATAATAATTGTCTGGATGCGAGAAAACAGTGTCGGTAAGATTACTGTCATTGTTAATTTTATAAACACGAATCTTGTCGGCATATTTGCAAATCAGCAATGCAACAGAAGAACAACTAATTTCAATAACTTTATTATCATTCTTGAAGTTAGAAATCTTCCAAATATTCCTGTTTTCAGTGCATAATTTCTCAAACTTACCTTGATTATATTTAACCTCTGACCACTCGCTTATACCAATAACAGAATCGATGCCATCATTATTTAAAATATAAGTTACATCGTCATTCTTTTTCTCTATACTAATTTGTCTGGTATCTTCAATCTGTTTTACACCATCGACATTCATCACTACCTTGCCATTTGTTGGATTAATAATAGCTGACGTTTTCTTGCCAATCAGTTTTATATTATCGCCATCTTTCTCTATTTTTTCAAAAGAACCATCTATTTCACTATTCACGATTATTCTTTTCTCATCATCAACGCCTGTCAGTTTTACAGCATAAAACATCGACTTTTCTTTACCAGACACAACGACATAAGCAATGGATTTATCATTATTGAATATTACATTCAACCCTTTGCCAGTGAGTGGAAGATTGTATTGCCATTTCAATTCACCAACTATATTTAACGCAAATAACTCAGCATTTTCAGTGATGCCGTAAAGACGCATATCGTTGAACCTGCCAGAACCGATTTCTGATTGATAATAATTTGCTGACATATTCAACACTTTGCCATTCAGTCCGATTGCGCTGCTGTTAAAATTCCATTTTTCAACTCCATTATCTATATTTTCAATACTTATATTCGATGAAATGTTAATTATCTTAACTTTATCTGTTTTTACTTCACTCCACGCACAAGTTCTCGGAGCCATAACAGCAAAAATATCATCATTAATTTTATTAAGGTTAATTATTTCACCAGCAAAAGAATCCGATACAATAAAATCTCCAACAGTAATATTTCCAACAGGTGATAAAATTACAGCATAAATCTTATCACCACCTTTTACTTTCTTCTCAACAGATATCCCTTTATACCCTTTATTGATAATGATATCTTTTATGGATGCGTCAATCGTTTTTTCGGCATCTGTAATTTTAATTTTCAGGTTCTCAGTTAATTCCGGGAAATTATTGCGGGTCAGTATGATGTCCGCATTTTTATTAATAGGATATGTTTTCTTCTTCGCCAACAGGAAATGACCATTATCAGTCATACCATTTGGACCGAAGGCGAATTTAGCACCTTCCTGGTCTGACAATACCAGCTTTTGTCCGGGCAATATTGCGCCTTTTGTGAAGGTATATTTATCCGGCAAATACAACACCATCACATCGCCGGCGGCGCGGCTTTTTTCAATACCTTTATTCAGTTTTACGACTCTCTTTTCACCTTTGTCATTCCATATATCTGTAATGACATAATTATCAGTATATCCTGACGGGTCAGCACCATTTTGTCGCAAGAAGATAACCTTGTCTCCGATGTAAAAGTTATTAACTGATTGCACAGGTATCTCGCTATTTCCAATCGGCACATCAGCAGTTATTACAGTGCTGATTACTGTTGGATTTATCATGAATCCGTCAATTTTCGCCATTGCGATCTTTTTATTAAAGTATTCTATACCATTTGAATCTTTAACTATATCTATCAATAAATCATCATTAAACTCCGGCATATCGGTAAGGGTTGGTTGCGTTGGTCCGGGCAGAAACTTCAAATCATAATCAGTTGAAACCGGCGGGATAATATTCTCCGTTTTCTCATCAAATCGCGGCGCGCCCAGCGAAATCATTCTGCCATCTTCGGTCGTGGCTATCACGGTACTGTACCATAACGACAGGCCGGTAATGCGCGAAAGCAGCTTTTTACGCCATAATATTTTATTGCCATCATCCCATTTGCCAATTACCGGTAGAAAGACTACATCATTACCAGATGCTACAATTATTCTGCCCAGATTATCAACAGCAACCGCATTTATTTTTTCATCCAAAACGAACTTTTTCTTTCCGTTTTTATCTGCGTATACAAGTTCTTTGTCTGCCACCACCAGGCAACCATTCGCCATCGGCAATATTTGGCTGACATTTTTTGGCAAATCAGTAACAATAGTTTCATCTTTTAAAGTATCAAAATCAGCGTAAGATTTTAATATTCCATTATCACTCAATATATATAGTTTGTCATCAGAATACGTTGTAATCGCTTTGCCTATATCGATATTTTTCAATATTTCGCCTAATGGCGAAATTAGGATTAATTTATTTTCTGTCACCAATGTGATTCGCCAGGTTTCGTTCCAGCGGAATATCGATAGTTTCACCGGTTTTCCCGCGTCAGTATTCAGTTTCCAATCCAGTATCCCATCAGCATTAACACGATACACCACACCGGCATCATCAACGGCGATTACACTATTTGACGCGTCCATTATCATAGGGGTAGAAAACGGCGCGGCGGGTTTGGTGTTAAAGTCGGGATATGCCCAACTAAACAAACCATTTTGCGAGAAAGCGAATATTCTGCCAGAAAGCGACGCGGCATAAATGCGGTTCAGTCTGCTGTTTACCAACATTGGCGTCCGCACTGCCCCCATTTCGCCACGCAAATCATTCTTCCACAACAGCCTGCCGGTATCCGCGTCTGCCGCCCGCACGACCCCATCATCACCGGCAGTAAACACTGCCCATTGCGCCGGAGTGCCAACCCAGGCAATATCACCGACGGAATAGTCATATCTTGCCCGCGAATCAGTATCCAGCGTAACTTC
>JBIJDE010000196.1:0-8362 GCA_044344305.1 Armatimonadota bacterium | reverse complement strand
ACCAGACCGAATCAAACAGGTGACAATTCTGGCTATAGTAATCATGGTAATATCTTTGACCACCCTTGTACGCCCATGGGAATGGTTCATGCCAAAAAAATCGCTGCTTATAAGCCCGCCACGATTGCATTCCCCATCATCTACTCATCAGAAACGATGAACTTTATAGTTTTACAATTCAATTTACAGGTTAATATAATTTACATTGATTAATAGGATTTATAAGATATGGTGAATTATTCTTATACCCCATTATCCTTTTCATCCTATTAATCGATGTAAAATAAAAACAATTGATTTTTGCCATAACATATATCAACGACATACAACTTTATTCTATTGTCCCCCATCCCCTGCCTGCTGTATAATTCGTTTTATCGAGGGAATAATCATGAAACGACCAAATATTGTTATGATTTTGATTGATGATTTGGGGTGGCGCGACCTTGGGTGTTACGGGTCATCTTTTTACGAAACGCCGCGATTGGATGAGTTTGCTTCACAAGGTATAAAATTTACTAACGCCTATGCATCGTGTCCGGTGTGCAGTCCTACCCGTGCCAGTATCATGACCGGTAAATATCCGGCGCGGGTCGGATTGACTAATTTTATCGCCGGCACTCGACAGGGACGCGTAATTGAAGCACCATTTCTGCATTACTTACCTTTAACTGAAAGGTCGATTGCAACCGAATTGAAAGAAAATGGATATAAAACCTGGCATGTCGGGAAATGGCATTTGGGTGATGTAGATTTCTTTCCCGAAAAACACGGTTTTGATGTAAATATAGGTGGATGCCATCTTGGTTGGCCTATAGGTGGGTACTTTTCACCGTGGAATAATCCTGCTTTGCCAGATGTTGAACCAGGTACATATTTAACTGATTATCTCACCGACAAAGCTATTGAATTGATAAAACAACGCACCGATGACACCCCGTTTTTCCTGAATTTTTGTCATTATGCGGTACATACCCCCATCCAGGCACCAACCGAATTAGTGGAAAAATACAAACGAAAAGCTATTGCACTGGCGATTGATGAAATAAACCCATTTGTCGATGGTGGTGAAATGCCGGTTTTGCCGTACGAATGGGATAAAGGCAAGCCAATGCCGCGCATTCAGCGACGAGTGATTCAGTCTGATCCTGAATATGCCGCCATGGTAGAGAACCTTGACACCAATATCGGACGTTTCCTTGACGCCCTACAGGAAGAAGGATTGGCTGAAAACACCATTGTAGTATTTGTGAGTGATAATGGCGGCCTGGCGACAGCAGAAGGCAGCCCAACGTGCAATGCTCCACTATCCGAAGGTAAGGGCTGGGACCGCGAAGGTGGAGTCCGTGTTTGCCAGATTATTCGTTGGCCAGAAGTGATAAAATCCTATATCGAGAACGACGTCCCGGTACAAAGTTGCGACTTTTACCCTACTTTTCTGGAAGCTGCCGGTTTGCCATTAAAACCAGAACTACACCGCGATGGCGTAAGTATGATGCCAATTATCACCGGTGAAGGTGATATGCCGGAACGCGCATTATTTTGGCACTTCCCACATTATGGCAACCAGGGCGGACAACCTGCGGCGTGGGTGCTGCGCGATGGTTGGAAACTTATCCACCGTTATGACATGGGCAGTGATGAATTGTTCGATATAACCTCCGACATCAGCGAATCACATGATCGAATCTATGATTTTCCACAGTTAGCAGCAGAATTAAAACAGCTACTATTGGATTGGCAAGATGAAGTGGAAGCAAAGATTCCTGTCCCTAATCCAGAATGGGCAAGGCTATACGCGATGGTGCCAAAAGTGCCAAACAATGCACATGAATGAGGAAGTTATGACAGCTAAACGAAAAAATGTTATCTGGATATTTGGTGACCAGCATCGCGGACAAGCACTAAGTTGTCGTGGTGATATAAACGTTAACACACCGAATCTTGATCGTATGGCGATAGATGGCCAGCTATATCCTAACGCGGTAGCAGGCTTTCCATTATGTTGTCCATTTCGCGGGTCGCTGATAACCAGCAAATATCCTCATCAATGCGTCCCCGGACATGAATATCCATTGCCGCGTGGTATGCAGACAATAGCACACGCTTTCAAAGATAAAGGCTACGAGACCACATGGCTGGGCAAGTGGCACTTGGGTGGTTGGCACGAATGGAAAGGTAGAGCAGCATTTTATACCATGCCAAAAGAAGACCGTGGAGGTTTTGACACCTGGATTGGTTACGAAAATAACAATGCCCAGTATGACTGCTGGGTACACGGACATAATAATAAAGGCGAAGAAATTGAACGTTACAGGTTACCAGGTTATGAAACAGATAGCCTGACGGATATACTGATAGATAACTTGAAAGAATATGGCACAAAACGAAAAGATGGCGATGACACCCCTTTCTTTACATCATTATCAGTACAGCCACCACATGACCCCTACGTGGCACCGGCAGAATATATGGGACGCCATAACCCGGCGTCATTAACCATGCGGCCGAATGTACCGAATGTCGACAGAGTGCAGCAGCGTGCCAGACAGGAATTATCCGGTGCATACGCAATGGTAGAAAATATTGATTATAACATCGGACGGATATTAGAAACACTGCAAAATGAAGGTTTGGCAGATGATACCTACATAATATATTTTTCTGACCATGGCGACATGCACGGTTCTCATGGACAATTTAGAAAAATGACAGCTTATGAAGAATCTATCCGCATTCCATTTATAATTTATGGCGGAGAATCTCGATACAATTGCCGGCATTATCAACCTGATGCACCTATAAACCATGTCGATATAGCACCTACTACCCTGGGCATTTGCGGTATAGAAAAGCCAGATTGGATGGATGGATTCGATTATTCTGGTCTCTTTTTACCCGGAAAAACAGTCGAAAATATCCCTGACTCGGCCTACATTCAATCAGTAATACCAACCGGACATGGCGACAGCGTCGATAGACCATGGCGAGGAATAGTCACCAATGATGGCTGGAAATATGTATGCCTCGAACACCAACTCTGGCTGATGTTTAATCTTAATGAAGATCCATATGAGCAGGTAAATATGGCTCTCAATACAGGATTTAACAAAAAACGCAAAGAATTACAAGAAAAACTGAAAGAATGGATAAATAAAACAAACGACACATTTATTCTTCCAGAACTTTAGTACCTTAAATCCAAAGAACTTTGGAATAAAACAAGTAATTTTTAAATTTATGTAACAGACAAATATTCACCGCAAAGGAACACAAAGAACACAAAGATTTTTTTTAAATCTTCTTTTGTGGTCTTTTGCGAACTTTTGCGGTGAATAATAGTGGGTTGTCGGCAAAGCCCACATTAGAGGTTAATATGAGCAAATTAAAACGCGTTTTACTAATTGGTGATTCGATAAGATTAAGTTATGAGCAAACAGTGCGGGCAAAACTGCAAGACCGCGCGTTTGTAAGCGGTCCAGCGGAAAACTGCCAGCATACCGTACATATCCTGCTAAATTTCTGGACATGGATAGCCGCATATCAACCGGATATCCTGCATATCAACGCTGGTCTATGGGATGCCCGCTTTGTAATTCCCGGCAAATTCGGCCACGAAAACCTGATACCGGTAGAGCAACATGGAAAGAATGTCGAACGAATCCTGCGATTTGCCAAAGAATATACTGATGCAAAAATAATATGGGCAACTTGTACACCAATAATTGAAGAACAAGTGCTGGCATTCCACGCTAAAATAGGATTGGCAGGCCGTACCAGCGCGGATATATTGCCGTACAACGAAATAGCGATAAACGCCGCCAAAAATGCCGGTGTAGAAATAAATGACTTGTATAAAGTTGTTACTGATTACGGCAAAGAAAAACTTCTATTGGGTGACGGCACTCATTACAACGAATTAGGCGTAGAAGTTTTGGGAACCGCAGTGGCTGAGTTTATTGGGGAAAGGTTGTAGAATAAAACAAAAAATCACCGGCTGAAAAGCCGGTGATTTCTAAGAAATCAAATTACATCTTCTTAATAGAAATAACTCCACCACCTGGCACAACATCATACTTCACAACGCTTTCGACCACATCAACTGCTGTTTCCTTATCACCTTGTTTGATGGTGCATTTTATCCAATCTGCCGGGACGGTTGTTTTCAGTGTTAATGGCTGGTCAAATATTTTTGTGTCAGCATCTGATTTTAAGTCTACAGTTATAACATCTGGTTTTGAGTCTACCAATGTTGCATTTACTGTTTGATATTTGAAATTGTATTTATATAATACAACATCTGTTGTCATCCAAATATCAGCATCTTTCGCTACCAGATAATCCTGTGTGTCATTGAATACTGGCATCGACATGGACAAGTAATCGCCGCCTACACCATGGATGCATATTTTATCATAACTTCCTTTTGCAATGATGCCGTCTATCCACTTTTTCATATATGCGCTATCCTGACCTAAATACATGAACATGGTTACCGCGCTGCGCAATACAAAGTTATATTTTTTAAATACCTCCGCCTGCACCGGTCCACTAACCAGCCATACATTATCGCCACCGGGAATTGCGAAAGAGAATAGTTTTGCATTCTGGAAAATCTTACCGATTATCTTTACACATTCCGCCGAATCCTTGTCGATAGATTCTTCATTTGCACGATGAGTCATGGTATGAATTCCATATTCATGTCCCATTTTAGGCACTTCTTCTGTCCAGAATTTGCTTTGTTGAAAACCTCTCACGCCAGGATTAATATAAAAAGTTCCTTTCAAATTTCTCTTTTGCAACTCTGGGATAGCATTATTTTTCTGACTGTCTAAATTATCATCGAACATAAATACAACAGCCCCTTTTCGTCCGCCGCTGTATTTCATAATATCCGTCTTGCCTACTTCCTGACTCATCGCAACTACCACCATTAGCAATATAGCCGATAATATCGTTAATTGCATTAATATTTTCATCTCTAATCCCCTTCTATATTCTGGTGATATTTCACTACCACTACACAATTATACAATTAATTGAACCATAAAAACAATATGTCTTATTGAAATAACCTCTGGTTAAATAGATTAAATCTTTTATCTATCAGTTTTGGCACGATTCAATATAAATGATAAGATATTATTATAAAAACCAAAGGGGTTAATCATGACAGAAAAAGAACGTATCGATATAATGTCGCATTCGGCAACTGATACTTTATGTACAGACCAGTATGAGCCATGGTTATGGGAAAGACTGGAATGGTATCAGGATATGAAATTTGGATTATTCATTCATTGGGGATTATATTCACAATGGGGATGCATTGAATCATGGCCATTAGTCGAAGAAGATATTTGGGCGCGTCCTGATGATCTGGAATGTTGGACAGAACGGGGTAAAGACCTTGCACTGTTTCAGCGTGATTACTGGAACTTAAATAAAACTTTCAACCCGCAGAATTTCAACCCGCAAATATGGGCAGAAGCGGCTAAATACGCAGGAATGAAATATGTTGCATTCACCACCAAACACCATGATGGATATTGTTTGTTTGACACTAAAACAACTGATTATAAAGTTACTGCGCCAGAAACACCATTTCACACTAACCCAAAGTCGAATATCGTAAAGGAAGTTTTTAACACTTTCCGTAAAAATGGTTTCGCTATTGATTGCTACTTCTCAAAATCAGACTGGAAAAGCCCGTATTACTGGGACCCGGCACGTCCGGCACATGACCGCAACCCAAATTATGATACCCATGCCGAACCGGAAAGATGGGAGAAATTTAAAAAGTTTGTATACGACCAGATAGAAGAACTAATGTCTGAATATGGCCATATTGATGCATTGTGGCTGGATGGTGGACAGGTACGTCCGCCCGATCAGAACATACGTATGGATTTAATTGCAGAAATGGCGCGCAAGCATCAACCTGGTCTTATATTCGCTGATCGTACCGTTGGCGGAGTATACGAAAATATCATCACTCCAGAACAGGAAATACCGGATGAACCACTGGGACACCCCTGGGAATCATGCCTTACCATGGGAACCAGTTGGGGAATAAAATTCAATGACACCTACAAATCAAGCCGTGAATTAATTCACATGCTGATAGAGATAGTAGCAAAAGGCGGTAACTTTCTGCTTAACATCGGTCCAGATGCTGACGGCGCATTTCCAGATATAACATTGGAAAGATTGCGAGAAATCGGCGATTGGATGGCTGTTAATGGAGATGCTATTTATGGAACCCGCGCAATAGCACCATATCAGGAAGGCGACATTCGATTCACCCAAAAAGCCGGCAAAGTATATGCGATTATTATGACGGATGAAAACAATCCAAAAGAATCAATAACGATATCTACAATATTACCAGCTTCTGACTCCGAAATATTTATGTTAGGAATAACAGAACCATTAAAATGGGAGTTATGTGATAAATTCGCAAAAATTGTTTTGCCAGAGAATTTGCCATCAAAAGATGCTGTTACAATAGTTTTTACACCTTGTTAATATCAAATTTAAGTAAAAGTTCTATAACCTGACAACTCTATCAATTACCACTGGATTTAATATAATTCAGTGGTTTTTAACATATTGACATAACAGCCATACATACAGTACAATCGTGTCATACAGGTATAAAGTTATTATCATAACAAAGGTGAATAAAATGAAAGTTCTATCAACACCGTCGACATATAAAAGTCGACAACAATTGACACATTCAACAGGGTTTACCTTGATTGAATTGCTGGTAGTAATTGCTATTATAGCAATTTTAGCCGCTATTCTGTTTCCAGTTTTTGCCCGTGCTCGCGAGAAAGCACGCCAAACTACCTGCACCAGCAATCAACGACAAATTGCCGCATCTATTCAAATGTATTGTCAGGACCATGAAGAGAGTTACCCATTATCTTCAGAAGTATGGTCGGCTATTAAAGTTGACCCGGGTGTATTAGTTTGCCCGACAAAAGGTAAAAATACTCCAAATGGCTACATTTACAACAACTTACTTTCCGGTACCGGCATGGCAAACGGTTTTGAAGATACCACTGGGGTAATGCCAACAGATATTAAAGAAGAACTCGGTTCATTCTTAACCATGGATGGTATTTCAGCAACTGGAGCAACGGCAAATGTCTATACCAGTAATTCTGATATTGAACTACGCCATAGCGGTTATTTTATTGCCAGTTTCACTGATGGTCACGTTTCTGCATTAAAAGTCAAACCTCGAATGTTGAGTACAAATCTTCTTCTTGGTGATATTGATCCAACGATGACAACCAGTAACCCATTTACAATTCAAATTAACAACACCGCATCAATGAATTATCCTTACATGTTAAAAGGCAACAATCCTGCCGTTGAATTAGTTGATTCCAGTCCTGATAATCAAGGTAGCACATTTAGAATATCATTAGCCGCATCAAAAACACTTACTACCAGATTAAATGCAGCTTACAACCTTGCAAAAAATAGTTATCCTGTTGAATTTATCTGGGCATTCAAAGGTGAACACACCCGCCTTAGTAGTGGTCCAGTAACAATTTCATTTTCATTAGAACTACAAGGTAATGATGGTGGAGTAAACATCCCAAGATTTATAGTATTAGCGACAAATATATCAAGTAGTTCAGCTGGTTCATTTGTTCCACTTGTTGACGCTATGCGTACTGACGAAGCTAATGCATCAGGTGTTGAAATTGCCGATTTAATTGGACCTAAAGATGCACCATCTCTACGATTCAAAGTTATTCCCAATGGTGGAGCAAAAAATGTTACAGCAACAGACTTGCAAATTGGTGTCCGTACAAATACTAATGCTACACCGGAAGGCATTGCAATTGATGATATTGCTGTATATGAAATAACCCAGTAAAATTTAAATAAAACATTTTTTTATCCCACTATTATAGAAAATATAAGTGGGATTTTTATTTATTGATTTAATGTTATCTCACGCCGCATTGCCTGTGGTGAATAACCGGTTATAGACTTGAATACTCGGCTGAAATAGCGATAATCGGTAAAACCTACCAGTTCGGTAATGCGCTTGATTGGCAAATCATTATGTTGCAACCATCGTTGTGCTTCCTGTATGCGCAATGCTGTTAAATATTGCACAGGGGTTTTGCCGGTAAGTTGTTTAAATGCCCGGTAAAAATATCCGTCGCTGTACCCGCACATCTCCGCTAATTTTGGCATGGAAATTTCTTCGCGAAAATTGGCATGTAGATATCTGACAGCATTATCAATTCGCTGGTGAATTGCTTCATCTGCTACCCCACCCAGTGCCTGGCGGAAACGAGCAAATAATACCGAAGTTAATGCGTCAATT
>JBIJDE010000137.1:0-10583 GCA_044344305.1 Armatimonadota bacterium | reverse complement strand
TCAATTTCCGGTCCGATGCGTCCATAAGATTTTTGCGACAATTCCCACAATGGGGCAATACTACTTACCACTGCATCGGATTGAACTATTCTGCGCTTATCATTTCGCATTCCTTCAACTTTGCTTCCATGTAGACCGATCCAGAAAATATCCAAATAATGCCGCGCGTATTCAACATGGTCTATACCCGGTGGTATAAGGGCGACAACACCCGGTTCCAGCGCGAATGGAATCGCAGTTCGCATCTCACCATGACCACTGCGTACAATAATCAATTCCCAACTATCATGACTGGTCATCAATCTACCATTTAGTGGACCGGTGAAATGTTCAACATACAATGGCGTTAATTCACGCGAACGTTGGTCTACACCATCTTCCTGCCATAACATGGCAGGCAATATATTCGGTTTATATATATTTGTCATAGCTGCCTTAATTTTTTAGATATAATATCATAATTATCCACATAACACGTCATAATTTTGTACAAATATATGATAATTTTGTAATATAATTATTTATAAACAATCCACAGGGAGCACTAATTATGGCAACAATCAAATCCGCATTTAAAAAAGGAAAAGAAGTTACTCTTAAAGATATTACTCTGCGCGAATTAAGAGCAGACGAAATACGCATTAAAGTTACCGCTTGCGGTATCTGCGGTACTGACCTGCAGGTATGGCCAGGTGCAGAAAATAATGATTCCGGTTTCGGTCATGAAATTGCCGGTACTATCCTGGAAATTGGCGCGCATGTTACCGGATTCTCAGTTGGACAGAAAGTCGTTTTAGACTCATCATCCTCCTGCGGAAAATGCGATAATTGCAAAAATGAAAAACAGGAATTATGCCTGAACATGCAGGGATTCTTCAGCACCGGACAATTCGGATTCGCCGAAGAGATGCTGGTTCCCGCCATCAGCGCAGTTTTATGTGAAGATTTATCACCGGAAGTTGGATGTCTCAGCGAACCATTGGGCGTTGCCATCGACATGGTACGCCTTGCCGATATCAAACTTGATTCAAATGTATTGATTCTTGGCCCTGGCCCTATTGGACTGATGGCACTTGCAATCGTGAAGAAAATGGGAGTACGCAAAGTATTCTTGAGTTCATACGATACCAAGATTGCTCGCAATGAAGTTGCCCGCAAATTTGGTGTAGATGAAATTGTTGATCCATCCAAGACACCGCTTTCAGAATATGACTTCGGATGCAATATTGACCGTATTCTGGTCACCACCCCACCGGCGACACTGGAAGAAGCATTTAAAGTTGCCAGTAAAGGCGCGATAATTTCCTTCATCGGCATTGCTCATGGCGAAGACGCGTTTTGCAAGTTTAATGTCAACGATTTCCATTTCAAGAAACTGCAACTTCGCGCTTCATTCGCATCTCCCGCGTTATATACTCCGTTGGCAGCCCAATACCTGCGCGAAGGAATAGTAGACGGCGAAGCCATCATCTCTCACCGTTTCCCATTAACAGATATTGTCGAAGCGATGAAAGTAGCACGTGATACCGCAAATGCAGTAAAAGTTGTTATAATGCCGTAATGAATTAGTCACTTGGATAAGCTCAGTGACCGGTAGAAATCGCGGTCACTGAGCCTGCCAAGTTTAAATCAGCTCTATAAAGAAAGTCATTTAAAATAGAATCTTTCTAAAAAGGAGACAACCATGAATCACCATATTTCTCGCCGTGGATTTACCCTGATTGAGTTATTAGTCGTGATTGCCATTATTGCCATTTTAGCCGCCATTTTATTCCCTGTATTTGCACGGGCACGTGAAAAAGCCCGCCAAACAACATGCCTGAATAATCAGAAACAGATTGCCACCGTTATGCTGATGTATGCTCAAGACCATGAAGAAACACTGCCCGGTGTTAATAACGTTTGGATAGCAACAAGTCTTGATAAAGGCGTATTAATATGCCCCACCGCTGGTCGCACCGTTACCAACGGTTACATTTATAACATTGGACTTGATGGAAAAGCACTTGGTGATTTCCCTAATCCGAGTGCTACCGTCATGAACGCAGACGGTGATTCTGCAACTGGATTACTGCCAAACATTGGTTATGATAATACGCAAATAAATACCCGCCACAGTGGTTATGCTATCGGCAGCTTTCTGGACGGGCACGCGGTACAATCCAGCAAGTCCAATATGCAGTTTGGCACAGATATTCCTGTTCGAACCGGTCTGGCCATATGGCTAAGCGCTACCAGTATAGACGCAACTGACACAAATCAAGTCGCCACCGGCAATAAATTAGTAAAATGGCTGGATAACAGCGGTAACGGTAACTATGCCACCCCAGCAGTGCCAGGCACTTCCGTAGTCACTTATACTGCCAGCGGATTCAATGGGAAACCAGTAATGACTTTCGATGGTTCGGATAAAAACTATGTTGTATTCAAACAGCGAATTACCGGTATTCGTACGATAATATGGGTACTCAATAATACCAACCTCGCCGACCAACAAAAACATTTTCTGCTTGGTGACAATAATCCTAATGTATACTTTCATGCCAGTTGGGATAGACCACACGAATTTTTCCAGACAGCATACTGTACGACAGCAGATGTACCTAATGGATTGCTGCGGGTAAATGGAACCAATACTGTTAGCGTCTCTACCTCAACAGGAAATGCTTTCGATATTCTTGCTAACAAATCAATTGTAACAGTGCAAAGTCTCGCGGCAGTGACGGCTTCTAACTTCTCACATGATCGTCCGGATAATGGCGGAGCAGCAAACCGGGCATGGCAAGGGAGCCTGGCTGAACTGGCAATTTATACCACAGCATTATCAAATGCTGATATTGTGTCAGTAGAAAAATATTTCGCAGCAAAATATGCGATAACCGTTCCATAATTGTAAATCAATATAGTAGAGACGCACGGCCGTGTGTCTCTACGAAAAATCTAAAATAAAGAAGGGAAATCATGAAAATTAATGTAGGTGTAGTAGGCTGCGGCAGCATCAGCCGTTTCCATTTTTCCGGTCTTGAAAAAGCTGGAGCGAAGATATCATGGGTATGCGACCTGAATGAAAAAACGGCGCGACCATGGACAGAGAAATTTGGCGCAAAATATACCGCCAATTACATGGATATTATTAATGACCCGGAAGTAAATACCGTTGATGTTACCGCCATATCACCAGTACATAAACCCGTTTGTCTTGCCGCAATCAATGCCGGCAAAGCGGTAATCTGCGAAAAATCTCTGGCAACAAATGCCGACGACGCGCTGGAAATTGTAGCTGCCGCCGAGGCTAAAGGAACCATCTTTTATACATCATACATGAAAAGATTTATTCCGGCAGTACAAAAAGCGAAAGAATTAATGCCATCGCTGGGCACCATCATGTCCAGCAGTATCCGCGCGTATCAGCATTGGGGAAATGTATGGGAAAACCTGCCTAAGGAAGGTTTTTTCAGCACGCCAAAAAATGAACCATCTAAAGTCATACAAAATTACGGCGGTGGAATCTTGGTAATGGGCGGAAGCCACATCCTCGATTTGGTATGTTTCCTGCTGGGAAGACCGCACCGCTTATATGGTTCCATCAACATACCCGAAGGATCCGACTTTGATATTCAGGGAGCGGCGTTACTGGAAACCGCAAACGGCATCGTCCATTATGAAGCATTGGCACACCCATTGTACCGCATAGGTTTCCTGCGTGATGGTTGGGACGAAAGAGTTGAGATAAACGGCACCAACGGACGCCTGGAAATCTACAGCGCCGCCTGGGACCAGCACGACAACAAATCATCACTGCTGGTATATTACGATAACAACACCGGCAACGCCACCGAGTACCGTTACGACAACATATCACCATTCGACCGCGCCATCGCGTTCTTCTGCGACAATATCTCAAAACGCACCCAGGGCACCCAGTCCCGCATAACCGGATATGACGTAGATGAACTGATATCCACAATTACTAAAAGCGGCAAGGCGCACCAGGCGATGGATGTTAAGTATAGGATATAATAAAATTGCAAATTGTAAGTGGCAAATTGCAAATTAAATCACATAACCACGTTGCGATTCTGGATACATAATAAAATAAACGCTCTGCAAAAGCTATAATCCATTTAACAAGGAATTATGCTCTTACAGAGCGTATTTTATTTTATATCAATTATACCCACAGCGTTGCAGATGGGCTATGGAATTATATTAAGAGAAACCATCAGCTTCAATTAATAATAGTTATAAATGAACAAGAAAACTCGTATTTTGTAATCTTCTGACAAGACTATCATGATTTTATTTTTTGCAAAGCAAAACATATATCCTTCCCATCCTGCCCATCGATGTAAATTTGAAATTCGTAATTCGAAATTCGTAATTTACTCAACGACCACCATCTGGTGACAACACAGTTCTGGTAACACCGTGTTCAATACCCCGTTTTCTACGGTGAATGGCAGGTCGGTGCCTTGCGGTGCCAGGTATACGCGGCTTGGTTGTTTGGTTACCCGCAGGTTTACCTGTACATTGTATACCGGCAGGATATCTTCGATGACTTCGATTCCCTGACCGCGTTTGACTGGACTGACATACAGTAGATGCACGATGGTGCGGTTTTCTGCTTTCTGGTACATTACCGTCTGAACGCCTTGAGCCGGCAGATTGGTGGTAAGGGTGGCTTCCGGCAGTAATGCGCGGATTCCCTGCAATACGATGTCGCGAAGTACGTTCTGGCCTTTGTCGGCATAAAGGTGGAATACCGGGAATGCAACGTATACGGTGTTGGCGGTGCTGACCATTGCCGGTCCAGCGGTTTCAAATGTATTCGGCGCGTGTTGATGCGAGCAGAAATGCAGCATGTCGCGGTTAAAGAACGGGTGCTGCAATTCGGCCATAACGGTGGCGGTAGTTGCGGTGATTTCTTTCGCCTGCGAATACATTACAAACGCGCCGTTTGCCCAATTTTCCAATTCAAATTTTGGAATGATATATTCCGGGCTAAGCGTGCTCTGACCCTTGTATTCAACGCCAAAATCAAGGTTGAAACCATTCTTATCTTTATTAAGCGCGCTTTCCCAACTGGCGAATATTTTACCGCCGTTGGCGATAAACGCATTTAATTTTGTCTTGAACTCACCGCAAACAGGAATCGCATCCGGCAATATCAGCAATTTATATTTGCTCAAATCGCTTGATGAATCCAGTACGTCATACAGCAAGCCGCCTTCCTGCAATATGCGGATAACTCCGGCATCAGCCATACCGGTTGATGTGCTTGGGCCGGTTTGCGCGCCATGGCTGGCAAACGCTTCGATAGAAAACACGCCAATATCGGCGATGCTGGTAACGCCAGTGCACCATGGTTCTTTCTGTTCAACCTCGGCAAAGCCGGCACCAATCAGGGTGTAGGTTGCCTTGTCCAACTGTCCAAATGGATGCATCTGATCGCCTACTGATATCTTGGCGCCATTTGCCAGCGACAACGCTGTTTCATATCGCAATGCGTTCGGGTGTTTGTAACCGCCGAACTCACCCCAGGTGGTATGGAACTTGCCGGTCATACCAAGGAACTCGAAACCGAGACCTTGAATGTATCGTGCGGACAGCGGGAAATGGTCGTAGCCCCAACCGCCGGTTGGCAATGATTCCAATTCAAAATGGTGGGTATTTAAAAATGCCAATTCGCGATCGCCGCGGATAATGTGTCCGCCATTGTGGAATACGCGGATTTGCGGCTTTATGGCGTGAACAGCCTCGTTGATTCGTCTGGCGTAATTAATATAGGTTTCGCGTCCCAGTGTCATGCGGTCATCGGCGTTTCTTGGGTCCATACCGCGCTTCACCATTTCACGATAGCAATACTGGCAGCAGCAATCGCGAACGCCGACGATATCCATAAACAAACCTTCAAACAGGTCATAGCGTTTTACAACTTCAACGGTCTGTTCAATCAGGTAATCAAGGTATGGCGAACGCATGCAGAACTCGTGATAACCTGCATCAAGCCAACGCGACCATGTTGTAGTACCATCGGGCAATACCCGCAGCCATCCACTATGTGTGCGCGCCAACTTCTCATCTAACCCGGCAGATATGTAAACAGGAGTCTGCACGCCGATTTCATGAGCGGCTTTAATCATCTCACCGGTTAAATCAAGACCTGGCTTGAGAGATGGGTGTGTCTCGCTGAGAGCAACTTCGGTTGGGTGGTATGACCAGCCATGATGGCATTTCGAGAAGACTGTGATGGAACTGACGTGTCCCAACTTAAGCATCTCCTGAAAATGCGCCTTATCCCAGTCTTTCCCTACTCCAGGAATAGCTTCTGAGGTGTGAAAGTCAAGATGAATCTGACGAAAAGGTAATTGGTCCATTGATATTTCTCCAATATATTAGTTTTAATTTAGTCTGGTAATTCTTTTCGTTAGATTCTATTGATTACCTGCATGAAATTTGATTTTACATCGAATAAATATCACTAAACTTGTCCAGTGAGAAAGATTTGAAATAGATAGTAAATTATATTCCTATATAATTCTAATTTATCATCAATTCTCAAACCATCTCTTTTCCTGTACAATTCATCTGTGAAGAGTATTCGATTTTTTGATAATATTAATTTATCCCAATTGGATAATGGCGTGGTTGTTATTACAGAAACAACTGTAGGTACTGCTACCAGTGCGTGCGGGGTGTGGAGTGTGGCGGGAGCCGCCGATGACCCGGTCGGTCAGGAAGGTCGCGGGCATTTTGTTGAGCATTTAATGTTCAAGGGAACGGCAAATAAGAGTTCATTTGAAATTGCCAGTGCTATTGAGTTATTAGGTGGGCAATTTGACGCGTATACCGAGGCGGAAACGATACATTTAAGTGCGCGGGTAATTGATAAAAACATTGCTGAATCGATAAATATTTTAGGTGATCTTTGCTGTTTTTCCACTATACCGCCGGTAGAGTTTGAACGTGAAAAATCTGTGGTGCTGGAAGAGATAAGCAAAGCGGAAACCAACCATGATGAATATATAATGGATATGATAACCAGCGGATTATGGCCCGGAGGGAAGTATGGCAAGCCTATTCCCGGGACAAACGAATCGGTGAATGCAATGACCCCGCAGGACGCTATCAACGGCATGAAGTACCACTTTGCTGCTAATAATTGCATCATCACCGCTGCCGGTGCGTTCAGTCATGAAGATTTTGTACAGATGATTACCAATGCGTTCGCAAATATCCACCCACCGCAAGAGAGAAGATTCGACACCACAGTAAATGAAGCAAAAAGATTACAGATTTTTAAGCAACGAACAGACCATGTTACATTTGCATGGGCAACCATCACCTTCCCTGCTGATGACGATAGAAATTACCCACTGGTAATTATTGACAATATACTCGGTGCGTCAACAACATCAAGACTATTCACGAAAATACGCGACATCGGCGGGTTGGTTTATGATGTTTCATCGTTCTGTTCTGGATATTCCGATAGCGGTTTTCTGGCTGTCACCGGGTCGGCCAATGATAAGAATGTGAAAAAAGTTTTACAAATGATAAAAGACGAGATATACTTGTTGCGTGATAAGGGAATATCAGAAGCAGAATTGATGCGGGCAAAGGCACAGATTCAGGCGGGAATGGCATTGGCACTGGAAACAACAGAACAGAAAATGCGCAGATTAGCCACCCAATATATGACCTACGGAAAAATAATCTCATTATCAGAAATATTCGATAAAATAGAAAACATCACCATAGAAGACGTAAATCAGGTAATAGTGGAAGTTACCAGCATAGATAAATGGATGTTATCATTAATTGGACCGGTAAAAGAGAAAGATATAGTAGAAAAATGGCAATTGTTATAAAAAATGCCTTGAATATTTGTGAAGAAATGTTGAAAGACGCCGGGGTTGAGTCACCACTGGCAGATGCAGAAATATTACTGTCACACATGTTAAATTGGCCGCGATGGAAAATATGGGCTAATGTTTACGGCGAAATACCTGCAGATACATATCTTGAATATATGAAAATAATATCCAAGCGGGTTCAGCGTATTCCGCTGCCTTATATTACCGGACATAAAGAGTTTTTTAGTCGAGATTTTTTTGTAAACGAAAATGTGTTAATTCCCCGACCAGAGACCGAACTACTTGTAGAAGAAGCCATAAAATATATAATTGATTTTGAAATCAAAAATGTAACTGAAATAGGAACTGGTAGTGGTGCGATCGCCGTATCAATCGCCATGGATACTGATGACGCGCACATCATAGCTGTTGACATCAGCCAGGACGCGTTAAATACTGCAAAAATAAATATTGACAGGTACGCAATGGCTGACAAGATTACATTAGTACAGGGTAATTTGCTAATACCGCTAATTAATCAACAACTGCCAGAACCAGAAATTATTATCGCAAACCTGCCCTATGTACCATTAAATGATATAGATACATTGGAGCCAGAAGTGAAAAATCACGAACCAAAAATTGCATTATTTGCTGGTCCTGACGGTTTGGATACAATAAAAGAACTTATCATGCAGGCATCAAGTTATTGTAAAGAAGGTACCATTCTCGGATTAGAATTTGGCATTGGACAGGAAATCCCAATTACCGATTTCCTGAAAATAAACGGGTGGAATATCGAAAAAATAATATGCGACTATTCTGGTATCATAAGACATATTTTTGCTAAATTTGCGGTATAATAACGTAGCAAAAGACTGAAAATATCAGTAATTCTGTTAAGGTCACTTTGACATGCTCAGTGACCGGTCGCTGAGCATGTCGAAGCGACCATATTTAAGAACATTTCTCTTTAAAGGCGAAAGTCCTTATAAAATACCAGGGCAACCACAAGGGATTGCCCCTACCAAAGAGCGAAAGTCCTGATAAGGTGAAAATTAAGAATGAAATTAAGACAACTATTTTTGGCTATAACGACATCTATAATCATAATTCTGGTAATGTCCGGTTGCGGTGGAGAAACTACTACACCGTTGATACCCGGCGTTACCGGTAATTTAATGGGATTTGTAATGCTGGACCAGGGAAACCTGGCGGTAACCCGTGGAGCAACAAACCTTCGGGCAGTTGAAGGCGCGATTATCAGCGTGAAGGGTTATCCTGCATTAGTTGCAACTACCCGTGCTGACGGCAGTTTCCAATTAAATAACATACCTGTAGGATTGAGAATATTCTACATATCGAAAGTTGGATATACCCGTGTTACTTTTCAGCAGACAATCGCTGAAGGCAACAATGCCGCAGCCCCTACTGATATTACTACCGCCGCAAAATTTAAATGGACGGTAATGGTATATATGTCTGCCGATAATAATATGTCAGACCAGGCAATTAGCGATATGAATGAATTAGAGATGGTAGGATCATCAACTGATGTAAAGCTATTAGTTCAAATGGATCGTCTCGCTATAGCTGGCGGGTATGAATCAAAATATCCATCGCTTTTAGGAGGTCGCAGATTTGAAGTTACAAAAGATACTATAGATACTAATCCTGACCCGGGGAGAGTCGTTTCGACAGAATTAGCGAACCTGGGTGTCGTTGACAGTGGCAGTCCGCAAACCCTTAATGATTTTGTCACCTGGGGACAAACATACGCACCGGCAGAACATTATATGGTGATATTGTGGAATCACGGCAGCGGATGGGATCCTGCTGGTGACAGGTCGTTATTATTATCACGCGCAATAGGTTATGACCAATCAGCAAATGGACATTGGATAAAAATCCCTGATTTAAACTATGCTTTAACTGCCATACATCCATTAGATGTTGTCGCAATGGATGCATGTTACATGTCAATGGCTGAGGTAGCATACCAGATTCGTGGATGTGCCGAATATATGGTCGGCAGCGAGGAAGAATCTCCATGGATTGGATATGCATACCAGAATATTGCTCAATTGTTGGTAAATAACCCCTCTACTACCTCACGCGATATTTCAAAATTCATTGCTCAGGATGCAATGCGGGAATGGGTTAGTGAACCTGGTGGTGACAGTACACATTCAGTGATAGATTTAGGACAAATGGACGCGCTGGTTGAAAAACTTAATCCATTCTGTGACCGGTTAATAGCAATCAGAGATAATTATCAAACTGAAATAGTATCATCCCGAGTGAATGCAGATACTTTTGGAATCACCAGTAAAGACTTGTATAATTATGTTTCATTAATACGATCAAGCATTAATGATGCGGATTTACAGGTAAAAGCAGATGCGTTAATGGCGCAAATTAAAAATAGCACTGTAGTGACCAATTATACGTTCAGCGTACATACAAAATCTGCCGGTTTAGCTATCAACATAAAAGAACCCAAATACTGGTTAGCAAATAACAACATCAACCTGACCACTAATGCCGTATCTTATAACAAGCTGAAATTCGCACAAGATAGTCGTTGGGATGAATGGATGGCGGCACAGTAGACAATAATTTATTAACATGGATGGGCAGGATAGGCAAGATATTTTATCCTATCCATCCTGCCCATCCATGTTAATTCAGCTTTTTTATCTACTTCTGATAATTTACTTTCACCAC
>JBIJDE010000623.1:0-2771 GCA_044344305.1 Armatimonadota bacterium | reverse complement strand
TGCCGGTTATAGTCATTCTCCGCGGGTGACAGGCGTTCACCAGATCATCCATTATCTTATTCGTTACTGCCTCATGAAACGCGCCTTCGTTGCGATATGTCCAATAATACAACTTCAGCGATTTCAATTCTAAACATAGTTCGTCCGGGACATAATTCACAGTAATTTCCGCAAAGTCCGGTTGACCTGTTTTTGGACATACACAGGTAAATTCCGGTGTTGAAATTTCTATTTCGTAGTCTCTACCCGGATTAGGGTTAGGGAAAGTTTCTATTATCTTTGATGGTTCTGTTGACATATTATTAACCTGCTTTTAATATCACGGGTTCAGACACAAATCCTGATTCTACTTAACTTTATACAAAGGCTAAATTTACAGGATTCAAGTCAGTCCCCTTGTTTACTCAATGACTGCACTGGCATCCACCACCGCTGCTGCATCTGCCGCAATTACCGCCACAATGACAGCCTCCGGATACAGCGCGACAGCTACCACCATCATTTACTTTACCATAAAATGATGACATCTTTTTTTGTATTGTTTGGTTGCCACATTCTGGACAGCTTAGGCCTGCACCGTCGCTTCCCATTCGTACTAATTCTTCAAATATAGTTCCACAACCGGAACACTGGAACTCATATATTGGCATTTTTTAATCCTCACAGTAGCCGACACCCTGTTTGTCGCCTTCGTATATTTCCAGCAAAGAAACCTTTACACGTCGTTTGATGTCACTATCAGCATAAAGAGCTTCGGTAATACAGGTGTATATATAACGGGCGATATTCTCACTGGTCGGTATAATATCCTTAAATGCTGGCAATTCATCAATATATTGATGATCCAGCGGATCTAAAACAGATTTTAAAACCGTCTTTACCCGACGAAAATCGATAAGCATCCCTAAATCATCCAGTTCACTGCCTTCCAGACGCAGGTATACCTTATAATTATGTCCATGCAAGCGACAACATGGCCCATTATAACCGCGGATAGAATGCGCCGCGCAAAAATCACCTTCAACAGACATACGATACATAGGTTATTATCTCCGTTGTTATTGTAGTAAAATTTGAGGGAATTTGCGAGGGGATAAAAAATATAGTATGAACTCACCTTTTTTATTATGATTTGATTTATAATTGACTATAGAAAAATTTCATTTAATATAATTGTCGAAAAATGACAAGAATGTAAAAATTATTATATGCCACGACCCCTAAAAGGGGTCGACGTTAAGTTAAGATAGATTCATTGGATAAATTGCTACTTCCATAATCCTCTGTGAAGATCTGTGTCTTCTCTGTGTAATAAATACTAAAGCCCAAAAATCTTTGTTGCGTTTTTATCCAATATACGGTCTTTGTCTGATGCGCTGATTGATGAATCGCGGATCATACCCATGGCATAAACCGGACTGATGAGCGGCATGCCGGAACCAAATACCATGCGATTGGCACCTACTACAGCGAAACCTTCCGCTATTTTATCATTATCAGCATTCGCACCGCCAATTTCCAGGGTGATATTCAACAATTGCGACGCGGTGGACAATGCGGATTGCCACATCTCATCCGCCATGTGTAATATCATAAATTTTTGTGTTGGGAACTCTTTAGCCAGCAATTCAAGGTCATTCAATTGTCGGGGTTCGTTAATTTTCAGCAATAATGGTCCACTGTAACGTAATAATGATTTCACCAGATTTCGCATCGGGTCGGAATAAAGCGGACGCACCATTGCGGATTCATGTATCATGGCACCAACAAATTTATCTGTAAATAGATACTTTCTTTCTTCTTCGATAGAGGCTTCCAACATTAACGGATGCAGCACGCAATAACCTTTAAATTTCGGACGTTCTTTTATCTGTGCTGCCAGCCAGGAGTTACCAGCCTGCATAGAACCGCGAAGTGCCTCGGTACTGACCACGAAAGTCATATCAACGCCAAATCTTGTCATCAGCTTTTCTACCGCGTCTGGGGTCGTTGCCTGGGTTGGGTATGGCTGTGGGCCCAATTCGCCGTAACAATCAATTATTGCCATCTTTTTTCTCCATCATATTCGGAATATTCATTTGAAATTTATTCATATCAATAGTTTGCTTGTAAACCTGCATTACAAATAATTTGCCAATATTCTTCTTCATAACGCAGATATATTTTTTATCAAGCATAGGCAAATTTTCGGATGTTGTCACTAAATATACTGATTTGCTATCTATTAAAAGATCATCCAGTTTATTTAATTCTGCCGGCCTTACATGTGTTACTACCCGCCTGGTATATAATGCCAAACCTTCAGTGAAATGATTAACCAACGCAATTATCGGCATATTTTTATTATTTGTTCCATCCAACTCGGTACGAATATATATTCCTATCGCTTGAGTTGTGCCATATTGACTTCTTACAACCATCGGCATCGCTAATAATACAAGAATCATTAAAAACAATGCCCATGAAGGAATTAGAAATTTAATTAATATTTCTAATTTTGGTTTAGATATTAATATTATAGAAAAAGCTATGAAAATTGCACCGAATAATATTAATGCTTCTAAAGCATAAGGTTTAACCAAAACTGACCATTTATCAACAGAGAATGGCTGTGAAATAAAGTTGTCCACCTTTGCTTCATTTTGAGATAGCAAGTAGATACCGCCGCCTGTTAAAATCATACCGATAACAGCAGTAATCATACCGATAGTCTTGGGTATTTGATTATGCTGCCGATTAGCAATAATACCTATTGTAAAAAGGAATGCTAC
>JBIJDE010000260.1:0-6765 GCA_044344305.1 Armatimonadota bacterium | reverse complement strand
GGTTCAGATAAAAAAATCCAATAAATCCCGAAAATCCTCTCAATCCGAGGTTCAGACAAAAAATAAAGAGTGGTTAAACTGGTTGACAACAAAATTTCCATAATGCATACTTCAACCATACAAAATGAAATCAGGGGTGTAAAGATGGCTATTAACATTGCGGGCTTCAATTCCCGTGTTCAACAATATTGCCAGGCGGCGGCAGATGCGTCTAAGGAATGGTACGATAAGGATGGGAATTGGCTGTTGCCTACCAAGCCGGCGGAGACGCGGGAGAAGATGTGGCTTTGCTGCGCGCTTTACAAGGTTGGCGAGTCGGCGTTTGCTGATGCCATATTGCGCAAGGCGGATACTGAGCAATATGGTGAGGTAAAATTCAATATCTTTGACACCAATATCGCGACGGCGTTAATCGTAAACCATGCCGGGAAGATGGCGGATGATGTGCGGGTGAAACTGGAAGATCTGGTGCGGGACGGGTTTTCTTTCAAGCCGGGCAACCGGCAGCCAGACTACCAGTTTCATGGCTACAACGATAATATGCCTGCCAAGGCTACAATGGGATTAATTCTGGGCGGCGAATACCTGAATTGCCCTGACGCGGTGGAATACGGCCTGTGGAACCTGCGCCAATTCCGCGCCATGCTGGTGCGATGCGGGATTAACAGCGAATTCAACTCGCCGACTTATTCACCGTTGACCATCCACGCCATGGGTGAGATAGCCGAACACGCGAAGAACCCGGAAGCGCGGGAGATTGCCCGTGGTATTGAAGTAAGATTGTGGATTGATATGGCATCGCGCTATCATCCGGAGATGGGAGTTATCGCCGGTCCTTATGCCCGCGCCTACACCATCGACACAATAGCGCACGTCAGTTGCGCCGCAGCAATGTTAGGGTTCGTACTGGGCGAAGGGGTGAATCCTTCTCCAATGACTTTATTCCAAAATGATAAAAATCTTGTAATTCACCACAAAGGCGATTATCCGTTTAACATTGTGCAAATGTGCTGGTTTGCATCAGGGGTATACCATGTCCCACCCATCGCACAACAACTGTTCACAAATAAAAGCTATCCATATCACTCGGTGGCGACCAGCGAACAAGGCAGTGCTACGGCAGATTTCCCGGCGCGTACCTGCCGCATTGAGTCTCTGCTTACCCCGGACTACACCCTTGGAACATCATCCACATCGTTATGTGGCGGCGAACAAACCATGAGCTATTTTGTCACCTACAAAAAGAATAAAGAAGTAAAATCATACGCGGATGTGGGAACGGTATTCACCAAAATGACCATCAATGACGAAGTGCCGGGAACAATACAACAGGCCGTGGAAGTCCCCTACGCCGGTGCGGAGTGGAAGGCAGACAGCAAAAAGGACAACAAAGTTAAGTTCGAGAATTCAGGCGAGGATGACTGCCTGACTTCCCACGCAAATACTATCACCTTACAGTCGGAATCTACGGCGATGGTGCTAACCCACCCACATCTTGGCATGGGCGGCGATGCTGATACCGGGAATGGCGGCAAGCCTTTATCCAAACTTAGCGAAATGGTCATTTTCCCAAAACATTTTGGCGGTGCCGACGAAATAATTGTTGGCGGCGTTCCACGAGTATCCTGGGACGGAACTGTTGGCAAAGGCGAATGGATAACCTGCCGACGCGGCAGATTACTGATAGCCATCCGACCGTTGGCATATTCAAGCGTGGTAGATAACATAAAGTTTACCCTGGAATCACTGCCAAAATATGATATCATTCGCATCACATTTTATAACGGTGAACAACGCACCTTCACCCGCGCGGAATTGCGAATGATCTTTGGCGGATTCATCGCGGAACACGCCAGCATCGACGAATACCCATCGCTGCAAGCATTCGCCGATGAACTTGCCGCCGGCAAATTTACTGATTACTTCTGGACAACCCGCCGCACCCGCTATCGCAGACCTGCAAGCAGTATACGCCCGGCACTGGAAATGGAAACCTCGATTTACCCCGGCAGCCAATTAACCCGCATCGCCGCAATCAACGGTCAATCGATAAATTGGCCGGCGACAGCGTATGATGGCGTAAATAATGACGACCTGCCATTCATCAACGAACCATTCAAATCAGTACCATCATTCTTCCCCTGGCAAGATTTCACCGTAGCATGGGGTGACTGGCCGTATGCGATTGGCGATCGCGAAACAGAATGATATTTGGTTGCTATTAGTTAGTGCAACATTTTTTTGTAATTTTTACATCGATTAATAGGATTGGGAAGATTTTTATAATCATGATTTTGTATTTATAGGTATCGTAAGGGCCATTTGCCATTTTCAGAAGCTTTTGCTAAACATATTTTATTCTAAAATTATACAAGTTTGCGCAAGCTGAAATTTATTTCCGGCTCTTTCTCTTTCCGAGCGGGACGCTCTTGCCACCTCTCGAATTAAAACAAAACTCTCAGAGTCAATTGTAAAACCCAATGTATTGAGAGCATCTTACTCGCTATCATCCGAGTAGGATGTTCACTATACACTTGATACACTTGGTTACACATATTTTGCAATAGCCTCTTCAATTTACAATTTACAATTTGCCATTTGCCATTGGCCATTTCCAATTCACTTCACCGCTGCCCAATGTCGAATGCCTTTCATGCCGCGACGGTCAAGTTCGTCAAAGATTTCAATCAGCATAATTTTACCTTTGGCAATTTTCTCTTCCACCCCGCTATCTACCATGGAATTATAGTAATAAATCGCATGGGTAATCTCGTAATTATTCAAGTTCTTAATATCTGTCGGAGTCTGCATCTGTTTATCAGTAAAATGTAGATTGTAACTTGATTCCGCATTAGGGTCTTCTTTATATTTCGGTACCTTTATTTTCGGCAACCCTTTCACGATTTTCTTCATCTCCGCCAGTATAGTTTTTGTTGACTTAATTTCGTTAAGTACCCAGTTGCGATTGAATGGGCATGTTTTTGCTGGTGGTGCCGGCCATCTGCCATCGCTATTTGCGCTATTGGTTAAATGATACCAGAATCTTTCTGCCAACTTATTCAATTCAGGATATTCTCCGCATTCTGCAAATGGTTGTACCTTAGCCTTGTATTCTTTTCTTAATCCAGCAAGAATAGGTTCCCAGGCTTGTGCTTCTGGAGTACCACCCCATACTTCCGCATAGGTGCGATGCCAGGCGTAACCATCTTCAACAAAGAATGGTTCGTCAACAGCTTCTTCTTTACAAGCCTCTTCAAAAGTAACTAACTGACCGAATTTCTTAATACCTTCAATCAATTTCACTAATTTATTCCCGGCATCCGGGTCAACCAGGAAACATTTATCGTAATCGCGATAATATTTTACATAATAATACCCGGTAGTACCGCAATATTCGGCATCATCGGCAATGATAATTGTCGCTCCTTTTTTACCATGACCGGTCCATTTTTTCACATTATCCAGATAATCATCCAACGAAGTCTTACCGAGGAAATACCCAATATACTTGCCGACTAACCTGTCACTGCGGCACATGCCGTCCATACCGGGAACTACATTGCGGAAAGGATGGTGTAATGCTTTACAATTCGGGTCCAGCGGATACCATGGTAAATGGCCTCCCCAGTAAATATCACGGGTGCGATTATGCTCTACCCAGGCGTAGTCTTTATCTGTCGAGTTCATATATGATTCAAAATCCAGTGTCAAATATTTCACACCCGCCTTCGCGAAAGCCCGTGGAACATGCTGAGTCCAGGTACATTCCGGATTCCAGAAGCTAACCGGTCGAAATCCCAGATGTTTCTCATAGGTGCGCATTGCGAACTCGCAAGACCAATAGCCATCTTCCTCAGGAATATTAGCCATAATTGGATGAGAATATGGTGCCCCCATAAATTCACATTGCCCAGCCTTGATAGCTTTATTCAACTTCGCTAAAACATCAGGGGTCAATTCCGCCATCTTTTCAATTGTATATCCAGAGGCCTCGAATACATATCGCTGATCAGGATATTTGGCGAAAGAATCGAAAATAACTTCATAAGACGCGCGAATAGTACGTTCATACTTATCAGGTGTTAAAAATGCATAATTTAGATTAGCATGGAAAATTGCCACATACTTAGGTTTCATACAATACCCCTTAAACGTTTAATTTTTTATATTTAACCAAATCTTAGATTTTTAGTCAATATAAATGAATGAAATGAATAATTCATTTCCCACATAAAACTTTAATAATTAAGCCAATAATGTTATAATTCCAGCCAGATGAATAACAAACCATTTGAAAAATATTCTTTAGCTGAATTACGTAGAATTACGGCACTGCTCACCAATATTATCCCAACGATTTCTTTGGGATCGCGATACATCAAATTACGCGATTTGCGACTTCATTATTCGCCATCCAACATTTCATCAGGTCAGCATACTCATGATACATCAGAAGCAGTTCTTTTATTATCCGGTTCAGTTACATACACCTGGCAAGTTCCACATTTGCTAAATATTGGCGGATCTATTGTTTTCCCTCCTGATTGTATGCATGAATGGAATACTGACGATAATGATGCATTACGATTTGTTTTCTGGTACGAAGATGATTTATTTAAGAATTATCAGGATACCCAGCAATCACCTCATCGTCCAGAGTTAGCATGGGAAACGCGCGCTTTGTTCAATGATGTGCGTGAAGCCCGCCCAGGTTGGCGATTCCGTTCACAAGCCCGTTTAGGTGTAATTCTTTCCGAAATATTAGCATTGCAACATACTGTAACATCTACCAGTGACATGATATCGCAACAAGATTATTCAACATCTGTTGATGCGTTTATTCGTGCTAATTATTTTAAACAGCTAACCTTAAAAGAAATAGCGGATGCTATCGGAAATAGCGAACGAACATTATCCCGTCGGTTCAGAGAAGAAACTGGCGTCAGCGTGATGCATAAATTAGATGTTTTCAGAATGGAAAAAGCAGGTGAATTACTTGTTGATACCGTTTTGCCTTTAAGTGAAATCAGCAAGTTAATTGGAATAATTCATTCCGGCTATTTCGCTATAAAATTTAGACATTACTCGGGAATGACTCCTTCTCAATACCGACAATTTCACCGATCAGGAAAATTATAGAGGCTCTTACAAAACCCGGTGGGACAGACACCATCATGGCTTCGCCACTCGGTGTCAGTCCCTGATTTACTATCAAAAAATGATAATCAACCATCTAAAATTTAGAAAAAATATAAGTTTTGCAAGAGCCTGTATAAAAAGTCATTCTATTTTCTAAATGTTAATTCATCAAAAGCAGGTTCAACATCTCTATCTATTTCGAGTTGCTTAATTACTAATTTTACATCAAGCAACCTTGGGGAGATATCAGCATTTATACTTAGCGCCGCTGCCGTCCCAGCCGCCTGGCCGGTGGCCATACAGGTCTGTTGAATACGAAGGCTCGATTCAGCGATGTGCTCTGCGGAGAGGCAGCGACCAGCCATCAGCAGGTTATCGATGCCGGCGGCGACGATGCAGCCGTAGCGGATGTCAAAGTATTCGCCGGCCTTGAGCAGGGCATGGCGGGTCTTGTACGCCTCGCATTCGCGGTCGACGGCGGGCGCATCGTAGCTGTCCGCCGGCCAGACGTCGATGTCCCAGGAGGAGCGGGCAATGCCGTCGGGGTACTTGCGGAACTCCAGGGCATCCTGGGCGGTGACGGTGGCCCGGCCGCGCAGCCGGCGCGAGGAGCGCAGGCCGATCTGAGCGGAGGTGTCCAGCAGATACGCCTGTTCAAAGCCGGGGCCGAAACGGCGGCAGGCATCGGCGCATTCCCAGGCTTGCTGCCGTCCCTCGCGTTCGGCGCGGGTGAAGTCGAACGGATCCAGCGGGTTGACCTTGAGCACCCGGCTCATGACGGAGAGCAGTTCGTGACGGTTGTCAGTGAGCTCCCACAGCTTATTCCAAACGTAACCCCTCACACGGTCGGTCTGGGTCAGGATCGGCGAGCGGTATTCCCCACGCGCCACGGCGGCCTTGATGGCTTCGCCGAACCGCGCCATGGCCTCGGGGTTCGGGTAGTCGGCGGGCCAGCGCACGTTGCCCATACGGAAGACCTTGGTGCAACTCATGGCCCAGGGGTTGCCCTGGTCATCGCCCTGCTCCCACGGGACGCCTGCGGCGGCCGCCACCGCGCCGTCGCCAGTGGTGTCAATCACTCGTTGCGCCAGGATCGCCCGGCGGCCGGCTCGGGTCTCCAGCAACACCCCGCGGCAGACACCGTCCTCGACGATCACGTTGGCGCCCCAGGAATGCAGCAGTTGCTCCACCCCTGCGGCGGTCAGCAGGTCGTCCCAGACGAACTTCACCACTTCCGGATCCACGGCGCCGCGGATCTGGCCGCTGCCGAAGCCTTCGAGTTCGCGCAGACCGCCGCGTTTGCGCAGTCCGCGGGCGTAGTCGTGCCAGACGCCCTGAAAGTCGACGCCATTCGTACTGAGGACGACGCAGACAAGTTGCGAGACGGAGGCGCCGCCCAGGTAGCCGTCTTTCTCGACGAGTAGTGTCTTCGCGCCATGGCGCGCGGCGGCAATAGCGGCGGCACACCCCGACGGGCCGCCGCCGCAGACGACGACATCGTACTCGCCGAGTACGGGGATCTCACGCGCGGGTTCTTGAATGGTGGTTTTCATATTATGTTCCTTTATGGGTTGATTTCGTTGTGCCGCGCCTGATTGTTTGGACACAACTTAAGCTCATGCCACT
>JBIJDE010000259.1:0-6778 GCA_044344305.1 Armatimonadota bacterium | reverse complement strand
TGACAAGGTAGATAGACACTATTAAAAATATTTTCTAAATAAAGATTGATACCTATAAAGTCATCCCTCTTAGTTCCCTCCAGTCTGGATATAGATAATAACGAATTTCATAAACGGTACCAGGTTATGAAACCTTAAAACTTCTACATCATCATTGTATCATATTATTTTGTGATAATCTATAAATAATATCTGAGTTCAAGGAATATTCAGAAATTAGAAAGCTTATACTTTTATCGTCTAAAAAAATACTAACTCTAAAAAATCAACCCATTAAAGTGTGGATTTCGTTGTGTATCAAACACACATAGAAAAATACTCTGAAAATATCTTATTTATTTCACATTTATCACTTACTGGAATACTTAATAATGATTGATTACAGATATTGAACTTATGCAAATAACCCATTTAAGAACCATCATATCTTCCTTACATAATTCTCTCCTTCCTTCCCCACCCCATCCCAAAACCTGTATAATTCACCCACACGCAATTTACAAAATATTATCAATATTCGGGGTATATACAGCATGAAAATTGAAGAATTTCAGCGGTTGATTGAAGAGACTTATTATGCCAAGGACGCGGGACGCGGGTGGCATGAGACGTTTATCTGGTTTGTCGAGGAAGTTGGGGAGTTGGGACGGGCTTTGCGGTCGCAACCACGGGAGCAGGTGGAGTCGGAGTTTGCCGATGTTTTCGCCTGGCTTTCCACATTGGCGTCTATCCACGGTGTAGATTTGGCGGAAGCGGTGCAGAAGAAATACGGCGATGGCTGCCCAAAATGCAGTTCGATTCCCTGTAAATGTGTGGAAAGAAAGCAGGTTATTTAGCACGAATTATTAACATGGATGGGAAGGATGTGCAGGATATGTTTTGCTTCACAAAAAAAATCATGTTAATCTTGTTAATCATGTCTAAATAATAAGAATGAGTACTGCATAATTTTTATTGCAGGCAATTTGAACTTAATAAATTTATATCCTGCCTATCCTGCCCATCCATGTTAATTAAAAGAGGTATTCAATGACAGAAGAGAATGGTGAACATAAGAGGCGTGCCCGGTATGCCGGTAGCCACCCGCGAAAGTTTCATGAGAAATACAAGGAACTGGAGCCGGAAAAATATGCCGAAGATGTACAGAAGATAATGGAAAAGGGTAACACTCTGGCGGGGTCGCACCGACCGATAATGGTTGACGAAGTGATGGCGGTGCTTGAACCCAAGCCGGGGATGATTGCCATCGACTGTACCATCGGATATGGCGGCCACGCGCAGCAGATTATCAAACGCATATCTCCGGATGGCACTTTTCTGGGACTGGATATCGACCCGATAGAGATAGCTAAGACAGAAACGCGACTGCGAAATAAATTCCCGAACGCGATATTGCATTTTGTGAACACCAACTACGCCGCCCTTCCCCGCGCGATGGCAGACGCCGGCATAGAACTGGCGGACATCATCCTCGCCGACCTTGGTGTGTCATCGATGCAACTGGACAACCCGGAACGCGGTTTCACATGGAAAGACTCCGGGCCATTGGACTTGCGCATGAACCCGAACAAAGGCAAAAGCGCGGCGCAATACCTGCAGACCATTGCCCCGGAAAAGCTGGCATTGATACTGGAGGACTACGCCGACGAACCGCTGGCGGAAGAAATTGCCATGCAAATCGCCGGAGCAAATATAACATTGACAACGGAACTGACCAGCATATTAAAAAGTATCTCCGACGATGACGCCACCATACGTCGGACATTCCAGGCACTGCGAATTGCGGTGAACAACGAATTCTCCGCACTGGAAACGCTGCTGAAAATGCTGCCATATTGCCTGAAACCCGGCGGTAGAGCCGCCATCCTGTCATTCCACAGTGGCGAAGACCGGCGGATAAAGAAAGCGTTTAGCGAAGGATACGACAACGGCACCTACAGCATGATTTCCCAAGAAGTAATCCGCCCCACCCCACAGGAAAAATATGACAACCCGCGGTCATCGTCGGCAAAAATGCGATATTGCGAGAAAAGCAGAAATTAGTATTATTACACAGAGATACACTGAGAAAACTCCCTCCGTCACTTCGTGACACCTCCCTCGGAGATGGAGGCTTTTATGTCTCCCTCTTGAGGGAGATGTCACCGCAGTGACAGAGGGAGTAGCCTCCGTGAATCTCTGTGTCTCCTCTGTGTATCTCTGTGTATCATAAAAAAACAATTGATTTTGACAGGGGAAAGTTATATAATTATTGAATTAATCACTTTGAGGGAGGCGATTACAATGTCTTTCAAATTCGCGTTAAATACAAGTACTATCCGCGGTCAGGGGTTGAACCTGCAGGATGAGATTGTTATCGTTAAAAAGGCAGGTTATGACGGTATTGAACCATGGATAAGTGAAATTGACTCCTGTGTTGCCAGTGGTGTAAAAATAAATGATATAGGCAAAAAAATAGCCGATGCCGGGTTGGCTGTACCAAACCTGATAGGATTTTTCGAGTGGTCTTGCGATGATGACGCCAAACGCGCAAAAGGATTAATCGAGGCAAGGCGCAATTTTGAAATAGCGCAGAAGGTCGGAAGTCAATACCTGGCCGCTCCGCCTTTTGGATTGGAACCAGATGCCGATTTACGGCGGGTAGCGGTAAGATACGCAGATTTGCTGGCTATCGGTCGCGATTATGGCGTGGTGCCTATTTTAGAGTTCTGGGGAGCGGTGAAAAAGCTGAACCGCATGAGCGAAGCAATGTTCGTCGCTGCGGAATGTGGCGACCGCGACGCCATAATACTGGCGGACGTATTCCACATGTACAAATCCGGTTCCGGCCACAACTCGCTGAAACTGATCGGCCCGTCATCGCTGGGGTTGCTGCACCTGAATGATTACCCGGGTGACATACCGCTGAATATAATAAATGATGGCGACCGGGTGTACCCCGGTGACGGTGTTGCACCGTTAAAACAGATACTGACAGATTTGCAAAACGCCAATTTTGGCGGAATGCTTTCCATCGAGCTATTTAACGGAGAATATTACGAGATGGACGCGTTATACGTGGCGAAAACAGCTTTAGAAAAATCAAAAAAGATAACTGGAGAAATTTAGAAAATGGCATTATTGCACGTTAATTATTTCAGTGAGCCGCTGCAAAAGCAAAGCGGCATGTTTGTGGTCAAGCCGGATTCTGCCCCGCCTTATTACACGGTCTATTTATTGCACGGCATGTCTGACGATTACACTATTTGGCAGCGACGCACCAGCATTGAACGCTACGCTGATAAATTTGGGATGATGATAGTCATGCTTGACGGTGCGCGTATGTTCTATACCGATACCGTCGCTGGCGTGGGCAAACATGAAGCGCACGTTTTAGAAACGGTAAATTTTATTGACGATACTTTTCGAACCAAGGCAGCACCGGAAGCGCGCGGAATCCAAGGACTTTCCATGGGCGGTTACGGAGCTATGAAAATAGGGTTGAAGCAACCGGAAATTTTTGGTTCCATCGTATCACATTCCGGTGCATTGGATGTAGAACATATTCACCGCAACCGATTCAGTCCGGAAATAACCGCGATTTTCGGTACAGAAATTAATCCTGATGAAGATTGTTTTGAGTTGGCAAAAAAAGCGAAGAAGAATAAGAAACTCCCCAATATCAGATTTGACTGCGGCGTTGATGATTTTTTGATTCAGGCGAATCGCGACTTTGACCTATTTCTTACTAAAGAAAAAATCAAGCACGAATACGAAGAGTTCCCCGGTGAACACAATTGGGATTACTGGGACCTGCATGTACAGGACGGCCTGCGTTATCACCGCGCAAAGATGAAATAATATGCCAAGCCGACGCGCCACTGACTGGACATTAGATGATATCCGCGAACTGCTGCAAAACGGTGAGCAGGAAAATCTAATGCTGGAATACAAATCTTCCGGTGCTGTGGGCGATTGGTCGCCATCAAAAAGAAATGAATTGGCGAAGGACGTCTGCGCCTTCGCCAATTCTGCCGGCGGAATAATCGTAATTGGCGTTTGCGAGGAAGGGCATAAACCATCAAATCTCGATGACGGCGTTGATACCCGGATATCCAGCAAAGAAGCTATAGAATCTGCATTGCAGGCGCGAATATCACCGCGGGTGGAAAACCTAACCATCAAAGAGATACCTAACCCCGACCAGCCATTTTTCTCGTATTTCGTATTCGGGGTCCCCAGCAGCATGCGCGCGCCCCACATGTGCAACCCGTTTTATCGTTTCTATCGCCGCTACAACTTTGAATCGGTACCGATGGAACAATATGAGGTCGAAGACGTGCGAAGGCGGCAAACGGAACCCTCGCTGGTGCTGACGGCGTCACTGCAACAGGTGGGTGAGAAGATTAAAGGCGACCTGCAGCAATACCAATTGATAGCGGGAGTTACAAATATCGGCAGCGCAACCGCCCGGGACGCCATGGTAAGGTTATATATCCCCCGGGAAATAGTTGGACTTGTTACCTGGAGTCCAAATACTACCCATGAACAGACTGTTTACAATAATAAATCAATGGTGCGCTTTGATGCTTATATTCGCGATCAGGCCGGTCCGATACCAATTTTCCCAAAAGATGACCAGCCATATATCATCACCCGTGGCGCGTCAAGAAAAATAATCCTGCATATTCCCACTGACGGCAGCATGGACTCAAGCGAAATAATAGCGCACCTTTTTGCTGAAGGAATGCGAAAACGCGAGTTTACCTTGCAGATAAGCAAAATGTATAAAAATGTCACCACTCCATGATTATTTAGTGTTACACAGAGATACACTGAGGAAATGAATAAAATTAATAACTATTCAGATTCGTCAGTTTTAAATATTCAAATTAATTTTAAAAACTATATATCCGGTACAAAAAAGAAGAACTGGTGGCATAAGGGGACAGCCTTGCATTCTGAAAATTTAGACTAATCATTAAAGTTAGTAGATTCAGAATGCGTGGCTGTACCCGGTAGTTTACCAGAGAGCTGAAATTTATTTCCGGCTCTTTCTTTTTCCGAGCGAGACGCTCTTGCTACCTATCGAATGAAAAGGAGAATCCTCAGAGTCAATTACAAAACCCAATGTATTGTGAGCATCTTGCTCGCGATTATCCAAGTAGGGTGCTCGCAATACTCATGGTTACAAAGGTTTTGCAATCGTCACTTAAAATCCTGACTTTTTTTGTTCAAATTTGACTGTTAACTGACAATAATGGTAGCAAAAATACTGTCAGAATACTAATTCTAACTATTTTTTAGATTTTTCGTATAAATATCTACCAACAGCTATCATAAGAGTATATAATACCCAAGATACATTTGACTTCTGTGGAATGATTAAGATTTTTCAAAGATAATAATTATTATTCCCTGACAAGTCTATTAATGTGGAGAGTTAATGACACGAGTCCAACAAATAGCCGAAATAATATCAAAACTTCCATCTGACGGATTTTTCTCGCACCTGACAGAATTATTAGCGCGAGAATTAAATGCGAATCTCGTTTTAGTATCTGAATTTTTTTCTTCTAAATTGAATATAGCGCGAACTCTATCTTATAATAAAGATGGCAAAGAATATAACAGTGTCGAATTTTCATTAAATGACACTCCATGCAACGATGTTATAAAAAAGATTGCTCCCATAGTAAGTAACGACATCCGAGCCATATATCCAAACAGCAAATTACTAAATCAAACTAACGCAATCAGTTATATCGGTGTACCATTGTTGGAAAATTCAGATAAAGCTATTGGCTCTATTTGTCTGATATGCGATAAACCAACTGAAGATTTAGATTTTTCTTTACTTGTTATGACATTTGCAGCACTTCGCGCATCCAGCGAGTTAGTCAGAGTGCGTGAAGCACGACAATATCAAACTACAAATCGCCAATTAACTGAAATATTACTGAATACCCCCAGTGATGGTGCTTACCTGATACATAAAGACGGCACCATAATGATATTAAATGAAGCCGCAGCAAATAAGATTAATATACCAATAAAGGAAGCGGTCGGGAAAAATATATTTGAATTAACCGACCCACAGATTCGCGAGGCAAGACGCGATCATATTAATCAGGTGGTAAAATCAAAACAGCCAAAAACTATGACTGGTTTTGTTAACGGAAGTTTTTTACGCAGTACTACATACCCGGTTGTGGATGAGGATGGTTCGGTAAATTTACTCAGCATATTCATCCAGGATTTAACAGATATGTATAAGGTAGAAAATGCATTAAAAGACAGTGAGGCTGTAAATAAAGCTATTGTCGATTCCATTAATGGGTTTATCTATACCTGTACGAATGATTATACCGTAAACTTTGCCAATCAAAAGTTAGTTCATTATCTCGGTTCATCACCGATAGGTAAAAAATGCCACCAGGCTATATTTAATAACCCCGAACGATGTCAATGGTGTGATGAAAATACTGCATTTAAAGGCGAAACCACAAACTTTGAAATACTTGATACAGCGCGTGATAGATGGTATTACGTCATCTTTACACCAAAAACTTCTCCAAATGGTACACTCTCTCATCAAACATTAATGTTTGATATTACCGACTATAAAAAGACAGAAGAAGAACTTGAACGATTAAATAAAAAAATTCATCAGGAAGCTCAATCTAAAACTGAATTATTAAAGGAAGTTAATCATCGGGTGAAGAATAATTTAGTTGCTATTTTAGGGCTATTAGCGGTTGAACAGCATTACGTCAGTAATAATGATAAACAATTGGTT
>JBIJDE010000033.1:0-19910 GCA_044344305.1 Armatimonadota bacterium | reverse complement strand
CAGGTTTACCGCAAAGATATCGAATATTCGTCGCGAAGGAAAAATCTATGAGACGACAGGAAAAGCTATATTGCCAGATGGTACAGTAGCGGCAGATGCTGTCGCAACAGTGGTATGTGTTAAAAGATGACTTTCACCCGAATTGGCTGGATACGAATAATTCTATTGTTTTTCCTGGTCGTATTTATATTGCGGCTTGGTTGGTTGCAACTGTTTCAAGGCGATCAATTGCGGCGTGATAGTGAGAGAAATTATTACCGCTGGGTAAGTTTGCCGGCACCACGAGGAATAATATACGACCGTAAAGGAAAATCATTGGCTTATAACATTCAATCCAATGCGGTATGGCTGGTCAGCGGTCAGGTTCCACGTAGTAAAAATAAAAAAGAATGGCATTCATTGATTAGCAATTTAACGAGAATCGGAATATTTCCGGATGAAAAAAGTGCATTGAATGAATTGTCAGAATATATACAACATCCGAATTTTCAACCGATAAGGTTAAAGAATGACCTGACGATTGAAGAAGTTACTAAATTAGAAGAAGAGATGCCTTATTTACCGGGTATTTATGTCAAACAGGAATCGGTACGCAGATATACTGGTGGGTCATCTGCCGCACATTTACTCGGGTACCTGCGCGAGATTAACGCAGAAGAATTGGCAACCAGAAGAGATAAAGGGTATCACCTGAAAGACCGCATTGGTAAATCAGGGGTTGAAGCGGAGTATGAAGAGAGTTTGCGCGGAAAAGATGGCCGCGATGAGGTGGTGGTAGATGCGTTGGGTCGTCCATTGGAAGAGTTTAAAGCGATAAAATATGTTGAAGGAACGACGTTGACGTTGACCATTGACAGCAAAGTGCAAAAAGCGGCAGAAGCCGGATTGAAAGGAAAACGCGGAGCAGCAGTGGCAATTAACCCGCAAACCGGCGAGATATTAGCACTGGTAAGTTCGCCATCTTATGACTTGAATGTGATGTCTAAACGGGTATCCCCGGAATATTATCGCTGGATGACTAAATCAGGAGCGCAACTAAACCGTGCTACCGCCGGGCTATATCCTCCCGGGTCAGTATTTAAAATTATTACAGCAGCAGCATCAATAGAAAATGGCAAAGTTAACCCCGGCACATCGTATTATTGCGATGGCCAGTATTATGGCATTCATTGTTGGAAACATGAAGGGCATGGAATATTAAATTTAAATCAGGCAATAGCGGAGTCATGTAACGTATATTTCATGCATCTGGCGGAAAAGGTACAGGGGAAAAACCTTACCAATATGGCGCGAAAATTCGGGTTGGGCGAAGATATAGATTTGAAAAATATCATGCCCACCAGTCGCGGTATGATACCAACATTTGAGACAATGACAGATAGAGAACGTCGACGCTGGCCGTTGGGAAATACTTTGCAAATGGGTATCGGGCAGTCGGTTTTGACAGTGACCCCCCTGCAATCAGTAAGGGTAGTAGCTGCAATTGCAAATGGCGGCAGATTAGTCACTCCTTATTTGGTAAAAAGCATCGGCGATAAAGATGAAAAGATAACAAAATCCACCGATATCGGATTAACCCCACGGACAATACAAATTATCGCAACCGGTTTAAAACAGGTAACCTCGACGGGTACCGGCAAGTCTATGGATTCAACTTTGAAAATAGCCGGTAAAACCGGAACAGCCCAGAACAGAGGAGACGACCACGCCTGGTTCGCCGGATACGCACCCTATGACAACCCAAACATAGCCGTAGCAGTAATAATCGAAAACGGCGGTCACGGCGGAACCATAGCAGCACCAATAGCACAAGAGATGATAAGAGCGTATAAGTGAAGAGTGAGGAGTGAATTTCTGTCTGAACCACGGATTGAGAGGATTTTTTGGATTTAATGGACTAAACATGTGGATATGTGGATAATAATTCCTACTAATCCTTTCAATCATCTAAATCCGTGGTTCAGACAAATAAAATGGCAAATTATTTAAACACAAAGTAACACAGAGTTTAAACAAAGTTTCACAGAGGAAATCCAGAAAATCCATTCAATCCTCTCAATCCGAGGTTCAGACAAATAAATCTACCTGTAAAACCGTCTATTCAGTTCATAACTGCTGATAGTCATCATGATGGGGTCGCCGTGGGGGCATATTGTGGGCGAGGATGACTCCTGGAGGCCGTCTATCAGGTTTTGCTGCTCATTTAGCGTCAGGAACTTTCCGGCTTTCAGGGCGCCGTGACAGGCGATTATGGCGATGAATTTTCGGCGCGCTTCCATGATTGATTTTTCGACGTTGTTATCTTCCGCGTATGACGCGATGTGGGTGTTTCCGCACAGGTCGGCAATTATTTCACGCAGAGTATTTTCGGCGTCGCGGGTGGACAGGATAGCCGGCACGGCGCGCACCATGATGCTTTGCCCGCTTAACGGTTGCAGGTCGTAGCCGCAACTGAGAAAAGATTCCAGTTTCTCCAGGATGATTGATAATTCGGTATGGTCGAAATGGATATTTTGCGGCATTAACAGCAATTGCGAGTCAACATTTGAGTAATTCGCCAGCATTTTATCGAAAATTATTCTTTCATGGGCGCGGTGCTGGTTGATAATCAGCAACCCGTCTCTACCCTCTGCCAGCAGATATGCGTTGTGCAACTGACCGACGGCGCGGATACCGGTGATATTTGATGGCGCGGCGGGGGTATGATGGGTATCCGCAGTCGGCATCTGGCGCACGTTTGATGGCGCGATATTAAGATGCGGCAATTCGTTTGACGTGGTGATTGCCGGCGATAGTTCATTATCTGTATTTCTGCGAAACGAGTCCGGGCTTGGTTGCCAAGTTGATAGATTCTTTGCCATATTTACGTCAACCATCGCGTTTTTCACCGCTTTATGCACTGCGGAATGCATCTCGCCGTCACGATGAAACCGTACTTCTGCCTTTGCCGGGTGAACGTTCACATCAACTAACTCGGGATCCATGTATATGCGGATTACCCCAACCGGGAATCGTTTTGGTTCTAAATGTCCGTCAAACGGCATTTCGAAAGCGTGGGTGAGGGTGCGGTTGATGATTCTTCTACCATTCACGAAAAATAGCTGTCCGCTGCGGTTTGGCCGGGAATGTTCTGGCTTGCCAGCAAATCCTTCTATCTTTATCCCGGGTATTTCAAGCTTTACCTTTGACATGGATTCGGCTACTTCGCGTCCCAGCCATGAAGATACTCTGCCTTCCATCTCTGCCACCGGGCGGGATAATGATTCGCGACCATTAATTATCAGCCGGAAATCAATTTTATTGTGACATAATGACAACGCATTGATAAGGTCGGTTATTTGCCCGAGTTCTGTCTGGTCGGACTTTAGAAATTTCAGCCTTGCCGGAGTGTTGAAAAATAGCTGCCGTACTTCAATTCGCGTTCCCGCCGGGCAACTGACATCTTCCATTTCTTCTATTTTTCCGGCGTTAATCACCATGTTAACGCCAAGATCCGCGTCGCGCAGGCGAGTGGTGATTTGCATATTACTGATAGATGATATTGACGGCATCGCCTCGCCGCGAAAACCAAGAGTGCGAATGGAGAATAAATCATCTGCGGTGGAAATCTTGCTGGTGGCATGTCTCTGCAGAGATAATACCGCATCCTCTACCGACATGCCTATACCATCGTCCGTAACCGCAATCAGTTTTTTACCGGCATCTTCAATTTCGATGACAATATGTGTCCCACCGGCGTCGATGGAGTTTTCCACCAGTTCCTTGACAACCGATGCCGGCCGTTCGATTACTTCGCCGGCGGATATTTTATTAGCAATAGATTCGTCTAAAATTTGGATGGTCATGTAGTGTTATGCCTTCAATGTTATTAACGTCAATTCTGGCGGACAGGAAAATCTAACCGGCACCCGGGTAGAACCTACACCGCGACTGATATATAATTTCGCATCGCCAACGTCATGCATACCGCTGGAAAATTCTGCCGGTAGAGAAATATTGTTATAGATTGCCTTGCCATCCGGCATGCATATCTGGCCGCCATGGGTATGGCCGGTTAATATCAGCTTTACTCTTTTATCAATTGGTCGGTTGATAATCTCCGGTGAATGTGCCAGCAAAATTACTGATGCGTTATCCGGCACTGGAGCCAATGCAATTGGCAAGATATCGCGTTCGTGATGAGGGTCGTCCACGCCGGTAATCCATAACTCTTTGCCATTTCGTTGCAGGCATAAAGAGTGGTTAATCAGTAATTTAATATGTTTGGTCCAACTTTTGCGGGTTTCTTCATTAATTCGATAATCGGCATTACCGAGGATGCCGACGGTTTTACATCGCGATGATAATGAGTCGAATAGCCGAATAGCAGAGTTAGACGACATGCTGGTGAAACAGTAGTCACCACCCAGACAAATTAAATCCGGCTTGGCTTCATCGCATTTTTGCAGGATTAAATCGATTTTACTGGTGTTTTGCCGCAGATGAGTATCGGTAATGAATAATAATTTAAAACCATCAAATTGTGTTGGCAATCCGGGCAATTTGACTTCTAAATCAGATAATTCAAGTTGTTTGCTATTTTTTAGTCCCTGCCACAGTGCCGCTGCTCCCGCTGCTCCCGCCGCCAGTAACAGTACTTTTAACAAGCGATTTTCCATTCTTGTCCTCGTTTTTCATTTCAAATTTGCCAACGGCAAAACCATCAGCTGATCTTAATTCACCTTTATTTCCACGCCAGCGTAATTCGCCGCGTATGCCATCGCCATCATTATCTCGTACCGCGACTCCGAAATTTATCAAGCCATTTGGTACGTTTACGCCGGGTAATTCTGATATTGGGATGGCGGTTTCAAACCAGCATTTCGTTAAATACTCATCTGGTTTTTTACCTTCTTCTATATTAATTTTGTCAGAGTTTATGATGGCGTGGGCGCGGACATACCCTAATAACACGTCTGGAATTTCCTTATATAAATCTTCAGCGATCTTAATATATACTGCCGTAGGACTACCGCCAATGATTATTTCATAGGGTGCAGCAATCGGATTATCTGACGGATTTGCCGGCGCGATATAGATTATTAATGCATCTCCTGCACCCGGATTCTCTTTATTTCCCGGATTCCACGAATCATCTATTACAAATGTGGATATAACTATATATCCTTTTTTCCATCCTATATTTACCGTTGCCGACAGGTCGTCATCACCATTATATGTCACATCTTTCCCGGTTTTAACCCGCCAGTTCCAACGATTCAGCTTTATATTATTTGTTTCATTCCATTCATCTATTTTACCATCCAATTTATTTTTTACCGGTACAGGTTGGATAACAAATGGGTTCAAAGGCAACGGCTTTGCAGCGTGACAGGCAATGAAGGCAAAAATAGCAATAAAAGCGAATATCTTCATTACATACTGCGCAATCGCGCTATCCTTTCAGCTATCGGCGGGTGTGTGCTGAACATGGAGTTTAACCATCCGCCGTGGTCCTGCAGGGGGTTGGCAATATATAAATTAGCCGTGGCTTTGTTTGCTACTTCCAGCGGGTTAGTATCATGAGATATTGCCTCTAATGCGCCGGCAAGTCCATCGGGGTAACGGGTTAACTTCACCGCGTGGGCATCCGCCAGATATTCCCTCTTTCGTGATACTGCTAATTGCATAAGGGTGGCGATAATAGGAGAAATAATTATTACAACCAGCGCGATTATCATCAATATGCCGCCACCGCTACTATTGTTGCTGCTGCGTCTTCTGCCACCACCATAAAAACTCATCCGTATCAGCCAGTCGGATAACAGCACGATAGTGCCAACCAGTATTGAGGTGAGAGTAGCCAGTAAAATATCGCGATTTACCACGTGGCTTAATTCATGTGCCAATACGCCTTCTATCTGATAACGGTCTAATTTATCCAATAATCCGGTGGTTACCGCAACAGCGGAATGTTCCAGATCGCGACCTGTGGCGAAAGCGTTCGGTGCTTCATCATCTATAATGTATAAAGGCGGTACAGTTCTAAGACCGGCGGCAATGGTAAGGCCTTCCATAGTGTTAATCAGCACAGGGAACTCTTCCCGGGTTGCCGGACGTGCCTGTGACATGGACAAAACGATTTTATCAGAATTATAGTAGCTGGCAAAGGTGGTGATAAAGGTGATAATCATGGCAATAATGCCTAATGTTATCGCTTCTCCAGGAGCATAAATTGTTGCCGCCGCCCAGATAATTCCAGTGAAGAATATAATAAAAAAAATCATCAATACCCAGGTGCCGGCTATGTTGCCGGCTATCTGGTCTTGAAACAGCATAGGCTGTCGTATCTGCGGCGGTGGTTGATAATTATTTATATCTATTTCCCGACGCTCTGTATCTGGCACATCTAATCCAAATTGAAAATCTGGCATTTCTTAAAATTTAACCTGCGGTACTTCACGGTCAGCATCCATGATTTCAAAATATTTCTGTTCAGTAAATCCCCATGATGCAGCAAACATTACTGCCGGGAAAGTTTTGATGGATGCGTTAAATACATTTACTGTATCGTTATAATATTGTCGTGCAAAAGCAATTTTTGACTCGGTAGCGGTAAGTTCTTCCTGCAACTGCAAAAAACTTGTGTCTGCCTTTAAGTCAGGGTAGGCTTCTGACAGAGCGAATAGTGATTTTAATGTTCCAGATAATTGATTTTCAGCAAGTTGTTTGTCTTCTATGCTGGATGCGCCCATCGCTATGTTGCGGGCTTTTATAACAGCTTCGAGGGTACTTTTTTCGTAATCCTTGTATCCTTTTACTGTTTCAATCAGGTTTGGTATCAGATCATGACGGCGTTTTAGTTGTACGTCAATCTGACTCCACGCGTTTTTTATCATTTCGCGCAGGCTTACCAGTCGGTTATATAAACCGATAAATGCGAAAATGATAATTACTACCAGCACGATAAGAACGATAAATGGTAAATAGTTCATAATGCGCCTCCAATTTTTCTAAATTATATTACTCGCAAACAGTATTGTCGATACTACCTGTTTTTGATGATTCAGCGGTTAATTTAGGGATATCTTTTTTTACCAGTGATTTTTTCCACATTCCAGAGTAAAAGAATATCATACTTAACACCGCACTAACCGATACACCAGCCACCATGGATATCCAGATTCCATGAATATCTCTTTCCCGATGTGGTAAAAAAGAGAACCACCAGTTGCCGGTAGATAGACCAGATAAATAATAAGCCAGTGGAACACGAACAACCCATAAGCCAACAACCGTAGAGATGGTAGTAATTAACGTCATACCGGCACCATTCATTACACCATTTGCGCTGAACATTACTGAATAGACGATATAGCTTATTGACATCACCCGAAGATAATCCATCGCGTAATGCATTACCACTAGTGAGTCTGATTTTATAAATGGTGCTAATAATACATGGGGGAAAATAGCTGCAGATAAAGATATGATAAGTGTGATACTGCCGCTGATGAGCATTCCCCAGTAAAATGTCGTGCCGGCACGTTTAAATTTTTCAACCCCAATATTTTGACCGGCTACCGATGAAATAGCCATACCCATTAACATGGCTGGCATAAACGCTATATTATCAATTGTCATTCCAGCGCCAAATGCAGCAGCAGCATTGGTGCCGAATTGATTAATCATGTAGGTCATCATCATAAATTGGGCAGATACTAATATCTGCTGAAACGCTGATGGCAAACCTATTTTGAAAATTAATTTAGCAGTCTCAATATCATAACGAAACTTCAGCCAACTCGGTGAAACGGGGGATTGTCTGCGCTTCATGTACCAGGCTAACGATATTAAACCACCGGACATGGTAATCATGGTGGCATACATAGTGCCGTTGATACCGAATTTTGGCAGGCCAAACATACCGAATATTAATATAGGGTCTAATATAGCCGTAAGCACCAGAAAAATTGTTTGAAAATATAGCGGGGATATCGTATCGCCAATGCCGCGCAACAACGCAATCAGCAGGAACATGGTAAATTGAACCGGCATGGTTAAAAATAACAGTTTTAAAAATGATTCAGTTTCTACTATAATCGTTGCCGGGGTATTAATCATCATCAGCAAGTCGTGGGCGAAGATAGTGCCAATTACAGTAAGTGCAATTGAAATACCCAGAATTATCATCCATGAAGTATTAACAACCCTTCTTAATTCCTTAATCTTTTTTGCGCCGTAATATTGTGATACCAGAATAGATGACGCAATAGTCATACCATTAATAATCGCCATCATTATAAAGAATACCGGGAAACTGTTAGTAACCGCCGCCATGGCGTCCGGACCTAAGAAATGTCCTACCCAAATACGGTTGACCACCATGTATAATGTTTGCAGTAAATTACCCAGTAACATGGGTAATGCTATCTGTAATAAGTTCCTTGGAATAGATCCTGTAGTAAAATCTTTACCACCACCATGAGTTTTTTTTGTCTCTTCTGTCATATATGTATTATACCAATTTAGTTTTTTAAAAGATAGGTGAAATTATCCATTCTGTGACTTGATAATAGAGAAAAAATAAAGCAGAAAATCATTAAATTGTGTATACTTTTTCTGACAGAATTAAATAGGGGATTTCTTATGGGTACAGATAATTCAATCGATTGGGAAGCGTTTGATTATACCGGACCGGTGGAAACTGGCGAGGGGAATAGAAATAAAGTACAAAATGACTGGGAAAACCCGGCGGTTTTTGCACGCAATAAAGAGTACCCCCATGCAACATTAATGCCATATCCAAATGAAATACCCGCATTAGATGGTGACCGTTATGCCTCATCATATTGCAAGATGTTGAATGGTATATGGAAGTTTTATTTCGCGGCTAATCCTGCGGTAGTTCCAACTGATTTTTTTAAGGAATCATTTGATGTAGGAAATTGGGACGACTTGCCGGTTCCCTGTCATTGGGAATTACATGGTTATGGGATACCTATTTACACAAATATTCAGTATCCAATCCCGGTGAATCCACCATTTGTACCGCATGATGATAATCCGACTGGGTGTTATCGACGTAATTTTACCATTCCGGATGAATGGGATAATAAACAGGTATTTCTGGTATTTGAAGGTGTAGAGTCGGCATTTTACCTTTGGGTGAATGGTAAACAAGTCGGTTATAGCCAGGGCAGCAGAAATCAGGCGGAGTTTAATATCACCCAATATCTGCAAAATGGTAAAAATATTTTGGCGGTCCAGGTTTTTCGCTGGTCTGACGCTACCTACATGGAAGACCAGGATATGTGGTGGATGAGCGGCATTTTTCGTGATGTTTACCTGTATGCCGCACCGCATATACACATTCGTGATTTGGCCGTTCGCACAGTATTGGATGACCAGTATGAAGACGTTGATTTGCAGATAACTGTTAAAGTGAAGAATTTTTCTGAACAGGTAGTTTATTGCCGGGTTGAATGTGAATTGCTTGATAATAAAAATGCCCAGATTTTTATTGATGAAGTTGAAGCAAATGTTACTGATGAAATTACTGTAATAGTATCGCAACAGGTGAATAATCCATTGAAATGGACGTCTGAAACGCCGAATTTATACACATTACTGGTTACTGTGCGTGATGACAATGAAATTGTTTTGTCGGTTAACAGCGTTAAAGTAGGTTTTTGCAAAGTTGAGATTAAAGATAGTCAGCTTTTTATAAATGGTACTGCTATCCGCCTAAAAGGTGTAAACCGTCACGAGTGGGATTGCGAGCGCGGACGCAGCATTACCGAAGATGTCATGCGATATGATATAGAACTGATTAAGCAGCATAATTTTAACGCTGTTCGCACCTCGCATTACCCCAATCATCCGCGCTGGTATGAGTTATGTGATGAGTTAGGTTTGTACCTGATTGATGAAGCCGATCAGGAAAGCCATGGAATGTTTGATAAATTGAGTAACGACAAAAGATGGCGAAAAGCATATATTGACCGCGCACAAAGGCTGGTTGAAAGAGATAAAAATCATCCTTGTGTAATCATCTGGTCGCTTGGCAATGAGTCAGGCTATGGCCCTAATATTGATGCCATGGCAAAAACTATTCGTAAAATAGATAAAACCAGACCGATAAATTATTACCACGCCATGTCGGCACCGGTGGTGGATATGGTGGGAATGCATTACCCAACCTTGCAAAATATTGAAGAGTTTGTGCAAAATGAGAGTTCGGGACGCCCGATATTACTGGAAGAATATGCTCTGTCAATGGGAAACAGCACCGGTAATATGCAGGAATATCAGGATTTGATTGAATCACACCCGCGATTAATAGGCGGATTTATTTGGGAATGGATAGACCATGGCATTAAGCGCGTAAATTCTGATGGTACTGTCTGGCATGCTTATGGCGGCGATTTCGGCGATGTACCGAATGATGGCAATTATTGTCTTGACGGGATTGTCGCGTCAGATCGCACCCCGCAGCCTGCTTTGATAGATTTTAAACATGTCATTCAACCAGCAAGCTTTAAAGCGATAGATTTACTGCATGGCAAGGTGGAAGTCACTAATAAGAATTACTTCACGAATCTTAATTCACTGGATATCCGTTGGGTATTGCAGGCAGATGACAGGATATTGCAGGAAGGTGTTTTAGAACCGGTCGATATCCCGCCTGGTGAAAAAGGCACATTAACAATTCCATATACCGTACCGGTGCCAATCGCTGGAGTGGAATATCGCCTGACTTTGAGTATTTGCTTGCGCGGTAATGTTAATTGGGCAAAATCAGGTCACGAAGTTGCCTGGGAACAGTTTACTTTACCCATCAGTATTCCTGCAGAAAGTTTAGAGTTAACAGGAATGCCACCGGCAATAGTTGTTGATAAAGACAACGTAATAATTGTTATTGGCGATGATTTTAAAATAATATTTTGTCGAAATGCCGGCACCATTGCTTCATGGTTATATAAAGGACGGGAATTATTAAGTCGTGGTCCGATTTTAAATGTTTGGCGCGCGCCGATTGATAATGATGTGGCATTTGTCGAAGAATGGCGAAAAGCCGGATTTGATAATTTACAGATTACAAATGTCGATATGCACAGCATGCAATTTAGCCCTTCATGTGTTGCTGTAACTGTTGAAACAAGTCATTCTGCTGATGACAATGTCATTTTTATCAGCAAATATAATTATAAAATATATGGAAATGGTGGAATAGAAATATATCATACAGTGATACCTGCTGAAGGTTTGCCTACTTTGCCGCGATTGGGGACACAATGGCATATTCCGGCGGGATATGAAAAGTTCACATGGTATGGACGCGGTCCCAGTGAAACTATGGCAGATAGAAAACTTGGGTCGAAAGTAGATTTGTATAGCGGTAGTGTGGATGATCAGCATGTACCATACACTTATCCCCAGGAATGTGGCAATAAAACGGATGTCCGCTGGGCAGCGCTTACCGATTCAACCGGCGCCGGATTGCTGGTGATAGCAAAGTCATTAATAGAAGTTAGCGTTTCGCACTATTCAACTGAAGATATGACTGAAGCGACCCACACCTATGATTTGAAGCGCCGTGATGAAATTACATTTAATATTGATTGGCGTCAGGCTGGCACCGGCAACACCTGTCTGCGCGCTGAACGCCTGCCACAATATCAGATACCCGCTGAACCGGTGAGTTACAGTATAATAATTCAACCATTGCCAGCTGGGGATAATGATTTGATGACGTTGAGTAAAGTCAGCATATCAGAAGAATCTAAATGGATATGAACAGCGTATAAAATTAAGTGAAAAGGAAAAACTATGACATCACCATATTTTGACACTAACAGCGAATATTTTCAGGAATATTTCGCGAAAGGGCAACTATACCAGGACTATGTTGCTGCCGGTGAAGAACAGCAGATTGCGAATGTAAGAAATTATGAGTTGCTGATTGCACTTACTGATGAACAGAAAGCTCTTCTGGCTACCTATACCATGAAGATGAAAGTATTGGTATTAAGCGGTATTTGGTGCGGAGATTGCACCCGGCAAATACCGATGTTGAAAGTTATTGAAGAGGCGGCACCGCAGGTTGAAATGCGTTATCTGGATAGCCGTACATATCCCGAACTTCACGATAAACTACGCATTAACGGTGCATTGAAAGTGCCGGTAGTAGTCGTGTTTTCAGAAGATTTCTTTGAACTTGCCCGTTTTGGCGACCGTCATCTAAGCGTTTATCGCCGCAAAGCCGCCACAGAACTCGGACCAACCTGTGAGACTGGCCTTATTCCGCCATCAGATGATGCATTAGCGACAGAATTAAGCGAGTGGTGCGATTTTTTTGAGCGTTTGCAATTAATGTTAAAATTATCTCCCATGTTAAGAAAGAGATATGGAATGTAATGAAAAGTCTGTAGAGACGCCTTCGGCCGTGCGTCTCTACCAATCGCAAATCTTATAATGAAAGTGTATTGTGAATTAAATGAGAAATAGATACGGTATATATGTTAAGCCTGATGAGAAATCACCTGTTTTAAAGTCTGTGGTTGGTGGAATTGCAGCTGGGATTTCTGTCGATTATCCGGCCAGTATGATATTGCCGTGCCGAAGCGACGTTCCCGCTGTTGGTGGTGCTGTAATTCATCTGGCTGATAATACGACTCCGATAATATTTAACGGGAAGTGTGTTGGCGCGTCTTGGGAAGATGGCGATATTCGCTGGACAGAAGTATCCGGCATTTTGCCTGATGATATAACTTTATCGCCAAAAGAACAGGCGGAGTCTGTACTGATAAATCTTGACAATGCGTTAGTCGCTGGCGGCTCATCTTTTGATAATGTGGTGCGGACATGGTTTATAAATAACCGGATAAATGATTGGTATGGCGATTTCAACATTGTCCGCAACAATTTCTTTAAGACGCGTGGTGTGTATGATCGGTTGGTGCCGGCATCAACCGGAGTCGGCGCGCCCAACCATGCCGGCGCGGCACTCATTGCATCTGCAATTTCTGTCCAACCATTAAATGATAATGTTAAAATATCGGCAATTCCATCGCCATTGCAATGCCCGGCACCTGCTTATGGGTCGTCATTCAGTCGCGCATTAGAGATTGAAAGTTCTCATGGACGAAGATTAACCATTTCCGGTACTGCATCTATCGAACCGGGTGGCGCAACAGTTTTTGCAGATGATGTATGCAAGCAAATGGAGTTAACCGGACTGGTGGTATTGGCTATTTTAGAATCCCGTGGAATGACTTTTGCCGATGTCAGCAGCGGCATTTGCTGGTGCGCGATACCAGAAGCGGTTTCGGCATTCTATGAATGGGCGAAAGTGGTCGGTTTCCCTGCTGAACGCTGCATGACGGCATCTGCCGATATTTGCCGACCAGACTTGTTAATAGAATTAGAATTGGAAGCATTTAAGTAATACTATTGATTTTTTTTGACATGATTTACATGATTAACAAGATTGTTTTGGCTACGCCAAAATGGTATTAAATCATGTCAATCATGTTAAAATTAAATTAATGAAAGGACTTTCGCTTTGAAAGAGAAATCTGCTCCAAAATGGTCGCTGCGACAGGCTCAACGAACGGTCACTGAGCAGTTTATCGAAGTGACCATAATCCTTTTTCGTGCCTTTCGTGTATTTCGTGGTTAAATTTTTTATGAACCTACGATACTGATGCTTTGAATCCAGCTTCTTTCAAAGCCTCTACCCAAGGTGCCACATCTTCCGGAGTGGCAGCGGGGATATCCTCCGCCATGGGGGATTCACCACCCAGACCAGACCATTTGCCAGTTCCCAACCGATGGTAAGGCATGAACTCAACCGGTGGCGCGGTGGGCAATGAACGCAGGAAATCAATTAAGCCGGCGAGGAATTCTGGTTCGGCATTATACTGCGGAATCCAGGGAATACGCAGGGTGATTTGCCAGCCTTCAGCGACCATTTGCCGGATATTCGCCAGGGTTTGCACATTGGATTGCCCGCAAATTTCTTTATGCCGGGCATCATCAGTATGTTTTATATCTACCAGCCAGCCATCTACCAGCGGTTGCAATTCAAGCATTTTTTTCCATGGGAATGACGCAGTGGTTTCCACCATGGTATGAATGCCTTCTTCTTTCGCTTTTGCCAGCAGTTCTTTGCTGAATTCGAATTGTGCCAGCGGTTCGCCGCCGGACAGCGTCATGCCACCGCCGGATTGGGTGTAAAACGGAACATCGCGGCGGACAACCGCCAGCACTTCCTCAACCGTTTTGCTTTCGCCAACTAATTCGATAGCAACGCTGGGGCAGGCATCGGCGCAGGCACCACATTTGATGCAGTCTTTTAGTTCAATATCATGTGAATCCGCGGTTACTGTGTGTCCATGTTGCGGGCAAACGGTGACGCAACGACCGCAATGGGTGCAAAGCGCAATTGCCAGCCGTATTTGCGGCTGCGAGGTTAATCCTTCGGGGTTGTGGCACCACCGGCAACGAAAAGGACAACCCTTCAAGAATACCGTAGTGCGAATCCCCGGTCCGTCATGCAGGGAAAACCGTTGAATATTAAAAACCATGCCGGTCAAACTTTTAGTCATTTTATCTCAACTTAAGTATTAGACTTGTCCGGGCAAATTGTAGCAATCTTTATGGTGGTTGCATATACTATAAGTTGCTATAAAAGTTAACATTTAAATGAAAATATTCAATAAAGGCAATTTCTCTTGCATAAGAAGACGAAAATTAGTAGAATTTGTTAAAATTGAAGAGTTGTGGAGCAAATATGAATGAAATTATAAAAACAGAATATATTCAACGACACATTTATACTTTGCGCAGTGTTCAGGTGATATTGGACCGTGAACTTGCATTATTTTATAATGTAGAAACAAGAGTTTTAAATCAGGCAGTAAAAAGAAATATTGAAAGATTTCCTGATAAGTTTTGTTTCCAACTTACAGATAGTGAATTTAAAGAATGGAAATCACAATCTGTGATTTCCAATAAAGATAAGATTGAGATATTTATTAATAAAATGACTTAGTCGCTGACTTGGTCGTTTGAGTTATTTCCCTGAATCGTTGGGAAGAAGGCATTTAATCCGAATTTAATAATAATCCCGTAGTCAATAGCATTCTCTTACCAATATATACATTGGCTATTCATTCTCTACCACCTTGCAATAAATGGCTAATATTAGTATGATTTCTTTATGTTATGGACGGTTTAATATTTTGTTTCCCAGAGTATGGCGGTCGTGTAAAATATAAGAAGGAATTAATGGTTAACCAAAACCCGGAACAGATAGCAAGGGACAATATAGATAAACAGTTAGCTATTTGCGGTTGGATTATTCAAAGTAAAACTAAAATTAATCTTAACGCGGGTATTGGTGTGGCTGTCAGGGAGTATCTTACTGATGTCGGACCGGCAGATTATGTGTTGTTTGTAAATGGCAAACCGGTTGGTGTGGTAGAGGCAAAACGCATTACGGAAGGCGATAAGTTGACCGTCCACGAACAGCAGGCGGAAGATTATGCAACAGCAAAATTGAAATATCTGGATAATGGAAAACTTCCTTTTGTGTATATCAGCACCGGTGAGGTAACCAAATTTACCGATTTTCGCGACCCGAAACCACAGGCACGGGTGGTATTCTCATTTCATCGTCCGGAAACGTTGCGGGATTGGTTAAAAGCCCCGAAATCGCTGCGGGATTCTCTGTTGGACCTGAATGAATTACCCACTGCCGGTTTGCGGAATTGCCAGATAAACGCGATAACTAAACTGGAAAAGTCATTCAAAGAGAACCGTTCGCGGGCATTGATACAAATGGCTACCGGGTCGGGTAAAACATTCACCGCCATTACCACCGTTTATCGGTTGTTGAAATATACCAATGCAAAACGGATTCTTTTTCTGGTGGATACTAAAAACCTGGGTGAACAGGCAGAACAGGAATTTATGTCGTACCAGCCCAATGACGACAATAGAATGTTTACCGAACTTTACGGTGTTCATCGGCTTAAATCAAAATATATCCCCAAGGATAACCAGGTATATATCAGCACCATTCAACGGTTATACGCGGTGTTAAAAGGGAAGGACCTGGAGGATAGCGCGGAAGAAACCAACCCGAATGAGATATGGCAGCCGAAAGAAGTACAACCGATAGAATATAATGAAGATTTGCCATTGGAATATTTCGATTTTATTGTAATTGACGAATGTCACCGCTCTATCTACAACCTGTGGATGCAGGTGCTGGATTATTTCGACGCTTTTCAGGTTGGCCTTACCGCCACGCCGGATAACCGCACTTTTGGATATTTTCATCAAAATATAGTTTCAGAATATTCCCACGAAATGGCGGTTGCCGACGGCGTTAATGTCGGGTATGACGTATATTTGATTGATACCAAAGTAACCCAAAAAGGCGCGACAATTTGGAAAGGCGCATATATAGAACATCGCGAACGGTTAAGCCGTAAAAAACGATTGGAAATGCAGGATGAAGACGAAACCTACAACGCAACCCAACTGGATAAAGATGTTGTTAACCCTAACCAGATAAGAACTGTTATACGAACATTCAAAGATCATTTGCCGCAAATATTCCCGGATCGTTTTGATGTGGATGGACTATTTGAAGTACCTAAAACCCTTGTCTTTGCCAAGACCGACAGTCACGCCGATGATATTATTCAAATTATTCGTGAAGAGTTTAATGAGGAAAATCGTTTCTGCAAGAAGATAACTTATAAGACAGAAGAAGATGCCAAATCTGTTTTATCGCAGTTCCGTAATGCCTATCACCCGCGCATTGCCGTGACGGTGGATATGATAGCAACCGGTACCGATGTTAAACCGTTGGAATGCTTGCTCTTTATGCGCGATGTTAAAAGCCGCAACTATTTTGAACAGATGAAGGGACGCGGTACCCGGGTAATAAACTTTGACGACCTGAAAAAGGTTTCGCCATCGGCAAAAATAACCAAAGATCATTTTGTCATTGTCGATGCAATCGGGGTAACCAAAAGTCTGAAAACAGACAGCAGACCACTGGAGAAAAAGCCCGGAGTGCCTTTAAGGGATTTGCTGGGTGCGGTGACAGTGGGTGCCAGAGACGAGGATTTATTCACCTCACTGGCAAATAGGCTGACCCGGCTGGATAAACAGATTACTGAGAAAGAACATGCCAAATTAGTAGAGAAATCCGGCGGTATACCGCTGTCGACGATAGTGAAGGATTTATTGAATGTTTACAACCCTGACACTATCGAAGAGATCGAACTGAAAATAAAGGCTGAAAAAACTGGCGACGCACCTGTTGAAATTGAAAAGGCTATTCAACTGGAACTGGAACAGTTGCGCGACAACGCCGCCAAGGTGTTCACCGGCGAATTGAACGAATATATCGACAATGTCCGCAAAGCCCACGAACAGAAGATTGATATGCAGAACCCCGACGAACTGTTGAATGTGGGGTGGGATACAGAAAACAAGGAAAAGGCGGTTGAAATAATAACATCATTTACCGGGTGGATAAATGAGCATAAAGACGAAATAATCGCGTTGCAGATATTTTACGGTCAACCTTACCGCAGGCGCGAATTAACCTTTGCCATGGTGAAAGAACTGGTGGAAATTATCGTGCTGGATAAACCAACCCTTGCTCCGTCAAATGTATGGCGCGCCTATGAACAGTTGGAAAGTGTAAGCGGTCAATATAAAAACGAACTGGTTGCGTTGGTATCGCTGATCAGGCGGGTGGCAGGTATTGATAAGACATTGACGCCGTATGACAAAACTGTCGATAATAACTTTAAGCAATGGATATTCAAAAAACAGGCAGGAAATCTGAAATTCAACAAAGAACAGATGGAATGGCTGAATATGCTGAAAGACCAGATTGCGGCATCGGTACATGTTGAAAAAGACGATTTGAATTATACCCCCTTTGACGCCCGGGGTGGGCAGGGAAGAATGTGGCAATTGTTTGGCAACAGTATGGATACCATACTGAACGAACTAAACGAAGCGTTGGCGGTGTAGATTATGGATAAACTAAAGCAGAAAGTAACTTTGAATGCAGACGGAAAAGAAATTTCTGTCCTCCATTTCGGCGGAGAGAACGATTATATCTCTTTGACTGATATTGCAAAGTTTAAAAGCGATGACCCCAATGATGTTATTAAAAATTGGATGCGGAGCAAAGATACTATTCTCTTTCTGGGGTTATGGGAACAGCTCAATAATCCCAATTTTAAACCCGTCGAATTCGACGGGTTTAAAAGAGAAGCCGGAGCAAATAAATGAACGAACTAAACGAAGCGTTGGCGGTGTAGGATGAGTGAAAATTCTATTTTAGATTTAATACAGGCTGGCGAAGGGTTTCATCTTGAATTTAAAGAATCGGTTGATAAATCCTTCATAGAAGAGGTTTGCGCCTTCGCTAATTCCGGTGGTGGTCGCATAATAATTGGTGTCAGGGATAACGGAACAGTTAAAGGTTGCGCAACCGACAACAAAAGCAGATCGCAAATTCAGGATAGTTTACGGGCGTTGAAACCCAATCTTGATATATCTATCGATGTCGTCGATTCATTGCTGGTTGTTACTGTCCCTGCAGGTAATGATAAACCGTATTCCTGTTCAAAAGGATTTTATATCAGAAATGGTGCCAATTCACAAAAATTGGAAAGAAACGAAATAATAGAGTTTTTTCAGAAAGAAGGTCGTATTCATTTTGATGAATTGCGTAATGAGATGGCAGTTTTTGAAAATGATTTTGACGAAAAAGCTTTTAACGCATATATGGAATCTGCGGGTATTAGTAAAACTATCGACCGGATAACACTGTTAAAAAATCTTGATTGTTTGACTGATGACGGTAAAATGACAAATGCCGGAGTGCTGTTTTTTGCCAAAGATATCGACTTTATTATGAATAACGCCATTGTGGTATGTGTGCTGTTTAAGGGTAATGAAAAGGTGCATATACTCGATAAAAAAGATTTTAAAGGAAATATCGTTGATAATATCAACAATGCGGTATTATTTGTCCAACGGCATACTAATTTGGAATATGTTATAAAATCCCTGCGTCGCCAGGAGATACCGGATATTCCGGAAGTTGCCCTGCGCGAAACGATAATAAACGCGGTGTGTCATCGTGATTATTTTGATAAACGTGCAAACGTGCTGATTGAAGTATTTGATGACCGGGTAGTTATTTCTAATCCTGGCGGATTGCCAGGTGGGTTGAAACCGGATGATTTTGGCCAAAAAAGTGTTACCCGCAACCGTTTAATTGCCTCACTGCTGCAACGCATTAACTTTATTGAAAAAGTAGGAACCGGCATAGGCCGCATACGCCAGGCCGTCGAAGAGAATGGCAAATCGACCGTTGAGTTTAATTATGACGAATTTTTCACCGTAACATACCGGCAGAAAAAAATAGTTACTGATGACGAAACAGAAGAAAGTTCCCAGAAAAGTACCCAGAAAAGTACCCAGAAAAGTACCCAGAAAAGTACCCAGAAAAGTACCCAGAAAACTTCGGAGAAAATTGTTGAAATTATTGCGGTAAATTCTGATATCACTAAAGAAGGATTGGCAGAAATTATTGGAATTAGTGCTGATGCTATAAAAAAACAGCTTAGCAGCTTAAAATCAAAGGGCATAATTAAACATATTGGACCAGATAAAGGCGGGTATTGGGAAGTGGTGACGAAGGATGAGTGAAATTTTTAATATTTCAGATTTAATACAGATGAATCACTCAGCAAAAAGTTCCCAGAAAAGTACCCAGAAAAGTACCCAGAAAAGTGCGGAGAAAACCTCGGAGAAACATGAGGAAATCGTAAAGAAAACTTCGGAGAAAAGTGCGGAGAAAAGTGTGGAGAAAATTTCCC
>JBIJDE010000258.1:0-6849 GCA_044344305.1 Armatimonadota bacterium | reverse complement strand
AATGGCAGATGAGTGGTATATATTAACTGGTTGCGGTCGGCATATTCGCGCAGTCTTTTCTGCAAATCTTTCTGGGCGGCGGAATGCAGGTGCAGACCTGGTTCATCCAGCAATATTATCGCGTTGCGCAATTCGCCGCGGGTTTCGTACATCAGGTTCATGTCAAAAGAAAAGAACCATTGGAAACCTTTTGATCGTTCTTCCAGGGGTATCAGCAATCCGGTAGCAACATCCCGTACGAAGGTTATAAAATGACTGCCGTCGGCGCTGAATACGATTTCATATTTCTTCTGTGACCAGCGATGAGCTATTTCAAGTGTTAGCGCAGAGGCGGCATCGTTTAGGTCAAGCATCCGCGACTCGCGGTCGGGGTGGTTAATCTTTTTAACCTCATTCTCCAGGTTAAGTCCAGACATCTCCATTATTTTTATCAAGGTGGAATCTTCGCTGCTGCATTTGCCTGCTTGTTGCCTGTTAAATAATTGATCAAGTTGCGCGGTACCACTGAATACTTTGCATTCATCCATCAGCATAATAGTGGGAATCCAGCTATTCACCAGTTCAACGGCAATTCGCATTGGTGTTTTCTTGCTGATACTCTGTACAGTACGCTGCAGGGAAAGGCGTAAATCTTCCAGATTCTTACTCGGTTTCGGCGGGTTATCAGCATCTTTCATGAAGTTTTGCAGCATATTACCGGTCCCACTGCGCAACCGATCGTATGCAACCTGTGGAGATTTTGCGACTTGTTCTTTGATTACATTAAACATCCATTTCAGGTCGCGGACAGGTTCGCCAATTTCCGGCAAAAAAGTGAAGTTTAAGTCACCGCGATAATTTTTTTCTATAATCACCCCGGTTACGGCGCGCAGGGTCTCTTCGATATCTTTTAATTGCGTATATTCATCGGGGGAAAATTCAAACTTTACGGTAACAACTGGAGACTCTTCCGATGCTTCTTTACGTCTGCTTCGTGGCCATTCGCGAGCTAAATCAAACAGGTCGTCAATCGGCGGGTTAAACTTTTGCAATGCTCGCAGCAGAGATGTTTTACCCGACTCATTTCGTCCCACAATTGCTGTCATCGGGCCTGTTTCCACCCAGCCCGAATCGTCAATACAACGGTAATTCTGCACTCTGAATGCCGTCATGCGCATTTTATTACCATTTACCTCCCGAATAATTTAAGAAGTTTTGCAATAATGTCATACCATCATCGGTCAATATTGATTCCGGGTGAAACTGGACGCCTTCAATAACATATTCTTTATGACGCAGTCCCATTATCTCATCTTCCGCTGTCCATGCGGAAATCTCCAGGCATTCCGGCAAGCTTTCTTTCTCTACAATTAATGAATGGTAGCGGATAGCATTAAATGGAGAAACAACGCCGGAGAATAAACCTTTGCCATCGTGAATGATAGGAGAGGTTTTGCCATGCATCAGTCGCGAAGCGCGGATAACCTTGCCGCCGAATACGTGGCCAATGCTCTGGTGGCCAAGGCAAACACCAAGAATTGGAATGACACCGGCAAAGCGTTGAATAGCGGCGCAGGAAATCCCGGCTTCTGCCGGAGTACATGGACCAGGTGAAATAACCAGACGCTCCGGGCGCATTGCTGAAAGGTCATCGACAGAGATGGCATCATTGCGGTATACTTGCGGAGTAATACCCAGTTGACCAAGATATTGGACAATATTATATGTAAATGAGTCGTAATTATCTATTAAAACCAGCATGTTCAACCTCATTAATATAATTCTGACTATATCGTTCATATCCTTTTTAATACGAATATCAGGAGCTTTTTTAATATTTTCTTAATTAAATTTCGATATTCGCAAAAAAACTATTGACATTCACTGTCAACTTGACTACAATTTGTCACTGTGTGTACTGGAGTATGCTCTATTTAATACTTCAGGACCAGACAAAATTTTTGCGTCATCCCGGTTACGGGAATAAATGTATAGCGAAGGAGAGGCATATACGTGCCGACCATTAACCAATTAGTTCGGAAAGGGCGTCAACGGAGACAGACTAAAGAGCTGCCTACCGTTCGTTGGGCACTTGGCTGGACATTCAATTCCAATCAGCGTCGCTACGTGCGAACTGAGGGGCCATTGAAACGCGGAGTTTGCACCCGCGTGTGGGTAGTAACGCCGAAAAAACCGAACTCGGCGCAACGAAAAGTAGCCCGCGTCCGCTTGTCCAACCGTATTGAAGTTACCGCATATATTCCAGGCGAGGGTCACAACTTGCAGGAACACTCTGTGGTGATGATACGCGGTGGTCGTGTAAAAGACCTCCCGGGTATCCGCTATCACATCGTTCGTGGTGTTCTTGACACCGCTGGTGTGTCAGCACGCAGACAAGGCCGCAGTAAATACGGTGCTAAACGTCCGAAACCGGGTGCAGCAGCAGCTAAAAAGAAATAGTTGCCCGGTTATTGCCAATCAACAATAAATTTGGGGAATAAAAGATGCCGAGAAAAGGACCAGCCCCGCGCCGTGTTATTATACCGGATGGGGTTTACAACAGCGAATTAATTGCACGTTTCATTAACAAGTTAATGTTGCGTGGTAATAAAAGCGCCTCAGAAATGATCTTTTACAATGCGATGATGATTATCAACAAAAAAACCAGCAAAGATCCGCTGGAAGTTTTTGAAGGTGCATTTCGTAACGTAATGCCAATGGTAGAAGTACGACCACGACGAGTCGGTGGTGCTACCTATCAGGTTCCGATGGAAGTTCGCCCAACCCGCAAACTTGACATCACCATTCGTTGGATTATCACTAATTCACGCAAACGCGGCGGCAAAACCATGCAGGAAAAGCTGGCTGGCGAGTTGATGGATGCATATAACAATACCGGTGCATCAGTGAAGAAACGTGATGAAACCCATAAAATGGCAGAAGCCAACAAAGCATTTGCGCATTATCGTTATTAATTTCTAAATATAAAAAGTTAAAAAATCCCATCCCTGAAAGACGGGGTGGGATTATTTTGTGTTTTATGTTAAGCTAACATAATCCTAACAATTGTTGGGTATAATCACAACGTATTAAATCAAATAAAGGGAAAACCATGTCACGCGAATATTCATTGGAAAAAACCAGAAACATCGGTATCGCCGCTCATATCGACGCCGGCAAGACCACGACTACAGAAAGAATTCTATTTTACACTGGTCGACTTCACCGTATCGGTGAGGTTCATGATGGCGCTGCTACCATGGACTGGATGCCGCAGGAACAGGAACGCGGTATCACCATTACCAGTGCTGCTACTTCTTGTATGTGGCGCGAACACCTGATTAATATCATCGACACCCCGGACACGTAGACTTCACCATGGAAGTTGAGCGTTCCATGCGCGTACTCGATGGTGTTGTAGGCCTATTCTGCGCAGTTGGCGGAGTACAGCCACAGTCAGAAACTGTATGGCGTCAGGCAAACCGATATAAAGTTCCACGTATTGCCTTTATTAATAAAATGGACCGCACCGGCGCGGATTTCTTCCGCGTGTTGGAATCAATGGTGGAAAGGTTGGGCATTCGTCCTGTTCCTCTACAATTGCCAATCGGTGCAGAAACAGAGTATAGAGGCATTATAGATCTAATCCACATGAAAGCTATTCTTTATAATGATGACCAGGGTCAAACATTTACTGAAGAGGCTATTCCTGCTGATATGTTGGAGCTTGCCAAAGAATATCGTGAGAAATTAGTCGAAGCCGCCGCTGAAGGCACCGATGACATGATGAACAAATACCTGAATGAAGAAGAGCTGACCATCGAAGAGATTGAAGCTGGTATTCGTATCGGTACTGTAAAGTTCACCATGGTTCCGGTATTATGCGGTTCAGCATTCAAGAACAAGGGTGTACAGCCGTTAATGGACGCAGTAGTGGATTATCTGCCATCACCACTTGATAAAGGTATCATTCCGGGCATTAACCCTGATACTGATGAAGAAATTTTCCGTGAGCCAAGTGACGATGCACCGTTCAGCGCACTTGCATTCAAATTAATGTCCGACCCGTATGTTGGTAGATTAACCTATGTACGTTGTTACTCCGGCGTTCTTGCAAAAGGAACCGCAGTATTAAATGCATCAAAAGACAAACGCGAAAGAATTGGCCGTATTCTACGAATGCATGCTAATCACCGTGAAGATGTTGACGAAATCCGCGCTGGCGATATCGTTGCTGTAGTAGGATTAAACCTGACCACCACTGGTGATACTCTTTGCGATCAGAAACAACCGGTACTGTTGGAAAGAATCCATTTCCCAGAAACCGTTATTTCAGTAGCAATCGAGCCAAAAACCAAGGCTGACGAAGAGAAACTAACCGAAGCACTGGTACGCCTTTCCCAGGAAGACCCGACATTCCGCCAATTCACTGACCAGGAAACCGGTCAGACCATTATTGCCGGTATGGGCGAGTTGCACCTTGAAATTATCATTGACCGTCTGCGCCGCGAGTTCCGCGTTGAAGCCAACGTTGGCCGTCCGCAGGTTGCATATCGCGAAACCATTCAACAGGCAGCAAATGCCGAAGGTCGTTACATACGACAAACCGGTGGTCGTGGTAAATTTGGCCATGTTTGGATTAAATTAGAGCCAGGCGAACAGGGAAGCGGATTTGTATTCGCTGAAGAAGTTGTCGGTGGTTCTGTACCTAAAGAATATTTCAAACCAGTTGAACAGGGAATTAAAGAAGCCACCCAGAACGGTGTTCTCGGCGGTTATCCAGTAATTGACATCAAGGCAACCCTGTATGATGGTTCATACCATGAAGTTGACTCCGACGAATTATCATTTAAATTTGCTGGTTCCATGGCATTCAAAGCCGCCATGAAAAAAGCAAAACCAATCCTGTTAGAGCCAATCATGAAAGTCGAAGTTGTATGCCCAGAATTAAACATGGGTGACATCATGGGCGACCTCAGCAGCCGCCGCGCCCACATCATGGGCATCGACGACCAGTCCGGCAACCTGAAAGCAATCCGCGCCAACGTGCCACTGTCCGAGATGTTCGGTTACGCAACAGTAACCCGCTCCCTCAGCCAGGGCCGCGCAACATTCAGCATGGAACCATCACACTACGCAGAAATGCCAAAGAATCTTGCCGAAGAAGTAATGGGAAGCCGCGCCAAAGAATAATTGCTGATTAATTAAAAATTAAAAATGCAAAATTAAAAATTAAATACGCCGTACAGGTTTTTGCTTGTATGGCGTATTTTTTCGTGTTTTTATAATAATTTACTGCAATTATTGCATTGGCTTATAAATATTGATTTTGTTATAATATAGCTGTAATAATTATTGTTTTTTAATTGTTTGCTGACAAAAACAAAAGAATCTTACAATAATGAATGTTAATCGGAGTGTAATATGAATAAAAACCAAATTATAAATATAGTACCGCATAGTTATCATTCTGTTCTGTCTGATATTATTCAAAAAGTGAATATGGCCCGTTATTTAATGATAAAAACAGTAAATACTGAAACAGTTCAACTCTATTGGCAGATAGGGAAGATTGTCAGTGAAAAAATTAATATTGAGAAATGGGGTAATTCTGTAGTAGAAAAGCTTTCTAAAGATTTGCAGACAGAGTTCCCTGGTGTAAAAGGATTTTCAGTTAGGAATATCAGATACATGAAGAGCTTTTATGAAACTTACAAGGTAAACTTAAAACTGCAACCACTGGTTGCAGAAATTGGCTGGGTTCAAAATTCTATAATTATTGAAAAATGTAAAGATTTACTGGAAAGAGAGTTTTATATTCGGCAAATTAAGGACAAAGGATGGTCAAAGAGTGATTTGCTTGAAAAAATTGAAAGACAATACTATCAGAATCAGTTACTTTCTCAAAATAATTTTGAGAATACTGTTTCAGATGACCTTAAAGCACGTGTAGCCTGGGAATTTATAGATGATTACAATATTGAAATATTAAATCCTGATCAGCCAATTGCGAAAAAGGAACTGGAAAATAGTATTGTGAAAAATATTGTTAGATTTCTCGATTAGATGGGTGGTAATTTTGCTTTTGTAGGAAGACAATTTAAGATTGAATTTCGAGGACATGAATACTTTATCGACCTGTTGTTCTTTAATTTTAAATTAAACTGCTATGTAGTTTTTGAACTTAAGGCAAGAGAGTTTAGTCCTAAAGATTTAGGACAATTACAGATGTATCTATTGGCTGTTAATGAAGTTATAAAACAATCATCGCATGAAAATACAATTGGAATTTTAATCTGCAGAAATAAAGACCGTCTGATAGTTGAGTACCTCCTAAATACACAGACACAACCAATGGGAGTTGCAACATATAATAAATATTATCATTTAACAGATATTCCTCATGACATAGCAAAATATTTGCCATCAGAGGACACAATAATTCAACGACTTAATTCAAACTTGGATATCTTAGACAAAGAATCCTAAATGTGAAAATAATGGGAAGCCGCGCTAAGGAATAGTTTTAAATGGCAAATGGCAAATTGCAAGTTAATTAAAAATTAAAGATTAAAGATGCAAAATTAAAAATTGAAATACGCCGTACAGGTTTTTGCTTGTACGGCGTATTTTTTCACTATTCTCTCTTCCAATTTTCAATCTTCATTTGAGCGTCCCGCTCGGAAAGAGAACGAAACGGGAATAAATTTCAGCGTTTACCATTCTATTGCGCAGTTAGCGTCACCGGGACGGATGACGCCACGTTCAACTCCCTCCGTCACTGCGGTGACACCTCCCTCGGCGAGGGAGGCATTAGAGGATTTCTACTTTACAATAATTTTTAATTTTGCATTTTTAATTAATTTGCCA
>JBIJDE010000580.1:0-3057 GCA_044344305.1 Armatimonadota bacterium | reverse complement strand
GATAAGTATATTTCTTTAATGATTTTGACTCATATGTTTTCTTTTTATTTATCAAATCTTTTTTTTCAATCCATTCTTTTTTTTCTGTAACACGATCTTTTGAGTCATATTTATATGATGTTTTAAAATAATTGTTATCAAAAATATTTGATGATGCTTCAGAAATAACTAATGTAACTTCAATTATATGACCTTTTTTATCACGTTTTAGTATGTATTCAGAAGTGTTAAATTGATTTTTATAGTTTGATTTAAACTTAGATTTTAGTTCTAAAGGCAAGTTTTGTTCATTATATGACCATAATAATTTAGTATTCTCAATAATTTCATTTTTCTCATTCGAAGTATAATCATTGCTTTCTTTCAGGTCTCCAAAACGATTAAATATCAAATCGCTGATATGTTTTCGAGGTTTTTCAATACCATTTACAATGTCAGCATTTTCTTCATAAATAATCTTAACTGGTCCTTTAACATTTAATTGCTCTCGGTATCTTTGTTGAAAGTCCATTGGAGTTTTAGCAAAACAAAATGATATTGTATGAATTGATAATAAAACTAATAATATTCCATGTGATTTATTCATAATTTTACCTTTATATTAATCAGTATATCATATCTGTATAGTCATATACAAACCCAAAATTCACCTTTAAGTGTTGACAAATTCCCTTTGTATTCCCATAATGTGTTCAATGGTTAGGAACGTGTAAGAGTTTTTTTAGTATAAATATTGGAAAGGTTAAGATTGATGTTACAAGGTGAAAAAGAGAATTATGATGTTGAAAATGGTGGTGAGAGATTGGATGTCTACCTGACTCGGGTAATGACGGATTTCTCGCGTGCGCGGTTGCAGCAATTAATTAAAGACAGTCAGGTTACGGTGAATGGTAAGATTGCAAAATCAAGTTTGAAATTAGAAAGTGGCGATACTGTAAATATCAACATACCACCACCGGAGAAACCTTTGTCGGTAGAAGCAGAAAATATTCCGTTGACAATAATTTATCAGGATGCGGACATCGCGGTGATAAACAAGCAGGCGGGTCTGGTAGTACATCCCGGAAGTGGTAATTGGACCGGAACACTGGTGAATGCGCTGATGCATCATATTACTGATTTATCTGGCATTGGTGGGGAATTGCGACCAGGGTTGGTACATAGATTAGACAAGGACACCAGTGGGTTGATGCTGGTGGCGAAGAATGATATTGCTCATCGGATATTAGCCACAATGATAGAGGAACGCAAGGTGAAGCGTGAATATCTGGCATTGGCTTGGGGGATACCGCAGGAAGATACTTTTACTGTTGATCAACCGCTTGGGCGTGACCCGCATGATCGTCAGCGAATGGCAGTGATACCGGAAAGCAGTAGCCAAACCTCGCGACGTGCGGTAACCCATTTTACCGTGATGGAGAAGTTTCTATACGCTACATTAATCCGTGCTGAATTAGAAACCGGACGCACCCATCAGGTTCGCGTACACCTTAACTATCATGGCAACCCGGTAATTGGCGATCCGGTATATGGTGTAAAGACTGGCAAGCAGGCATTGCAGTTATTTAATGCGGAAGATCGGAATACCATTAATAAATTACCAGGTCAGGCACTGCACGCTACCAGGCTAACCTTTGAACATCCGACTATGAAAGAAATTATGACTTTTGAAGTGTCGCCGCCAAAGGCATTTGAAAATGTACTGATATTGTTACGAAAATAGCGTAGTTTTCACTACACTATTTGTTTGATTTACATTGGTTGTGATTATCGTCTGTGCTTATGTTTACTTTTAGATACTTTATGTTTGGTCATTTTGGGTTTGTTTTTTGAAACTTTTTTATGATTGTGTTTATTATTTTTCTGGTGAGTATGTTTAGTAACCTTTACTTTATATGATGATTTTGTTTTATGTTTTGCGGTTGCTGGAGTACCATTGCTATTAAATATTCGGCGGGCACCCACCAGTCTATTACTATAATACTGGTCGCTTAATGGGGTTACTACAACTCTGCCGGCACCGGATGATGCGTGAACAAAATTACCGTTGCTGGTATATATTCCTACATGGCCAATCTTTGCACTGGTAGTATGGAAGAATAATAGATCTCCCTTTTTAAGTTGATTGCGGCTAACCGGAACGCCGGTGTTAGATAATGCGGCAGCATTGTGAGGAACTTTGCGTCCCATGTCGCGCAATACACGATATACTAAACCACTGCAATCCATACCACGACTGGAGATTCCACCACGTGAATATGGGGTTCCCAGAAATGTAAGCGCATTACTTACAGCACGTTCTGCTGAAGTCTGGCTTGCTTTAAAAGCATTTGCACGCATGTTCATTACTTTTCGATAGCGTGGAACATGGTTCGAACTTTTTTTATGACTTAATGCTTTTTTGTTTCTCTTAACTTTTTTGGGACAAGATTTTTTTGTTTTGTGGGTTTGCTTTTTATGCTTTGTTACTTTTACTGTATGTTTTGCATGGTGGTGGGATACTCGGCGAGCATACAGGTTGCCTGTAAGTGCCACTAACAGTAAGACTAAAACTATCGCGCGAAATATTAATGCTATCGTATTTTTAAAATTCATCAACCCTCCCCCGGGTGTTATCCCGAGCACGGGAATAGTATACCAACTGACGCAACCGTTGTCAACCCCTAACTTATCCACACCCCGTTATATAGTGTGGATAAGTTTTTGACACCACACAGGTGTAGTGTTTGATATAAAAATGGTGGCAAATGAAGAGAGTCGTTTTTACTGTCGTTTTAACAAATATAGGAAGAAAACGCAACCTATAATACTGGTTACAACACCGATAGGGATTTCTTGATCCGGTAGTATTGTACGCGCAGCAATATCTGCCCAAGTCAACAAAATACCACCGCCAAGCATACTGGCTGGGAGAAGGATGCGATGATTAGGCCCGGTGATGATGCGCATAATATGTGGAACTATTAAACCTACAAACGCGATGATACCGGTTACTGCCACTGTACCAGAAGCCAGCATTGCCGCAGTAAATAATAATATAAGCCGAACTTTTTCAAT
>JBIJDE010000502.1:0-3802 GCA_044344305.1 Armatimonadota bacterium | reverse complement strand
GGGATACCCAGATAATGTGCCGTTTCATCACCTTGCGCTAAAATATTTAAATCGCGGGTGAATATGAAAGTGATTACTAATCCGATAATCGCGTATGGTAATAATACTTGACAATGACTCCAATCGCGGTTTGCCAAACTACCCATTAACCATGTTAATACAGTATGCAGATCGGTAGTGCTGCGTCCCAATAAAAATGCCGTTGTCACCGCGGACAACAATCCGCCAACTGCAATTCCGGTGAGTAATAGCGTACTTATTGGCACTTTTCCTCGACGTTTTGAAAGTAGATATACAACCATCGTGGCAACCAGACCGCCAGCAAATGCGCATAACCCAACCATACTACCCGCAGAACTGAATCCGAGAATTATTGCAGCAACACCACCAAGTGACGCGCCGGATGACACGCCGACGATATACGGGTCAGCCATCGGGTTATGAAATATTGATTGCATCAGCATGCCAGATACTGCTAATGATGCGCCGGCGAGTATTGCCAATACAATTCGCGGTAAACGAATTGACCAGATGATGATATCATTAGAGTTAGTTGATTCAAGACCAAAAATATGGTCTTGCAATACTGTTAATATATCGGTGACTTTTATTTCTACCGACCCCATACCGATAGATAAGATGGCACTGATAATCAAAAGAGCTGTCAATATAAAGATGATAATCCATTCTTTTCTTTTCATTCCTCAGTCTCCAGATTAATTATCGGTGCACGTGTTACCAGAATATGAGGTTGTCCGCTATGAGGATTTTGCGCTACACATACCAATGCGCCATAGACCGACAACAGGTTTTTTTCTGTTACTACTTCGGTTGCAGTACCACTGGTGAATATTCGTCCTTCAGAGAAGAGAGCGATTTGCGGACAATATTCCGCTGCCAGATTAATATCATGTGATATGCAGATAGTGCCGATTCCGTGTTCTTCGCTTAATTTTCGCAACAGGGTGAAAATATCCAGTTGGTGACCAATATCGAGATGTGCTGTTGGTTCATCTAATAATAATATGCGTGGTTGTTGCGCCAATGCCCGGGCTATTATCACCCGTTGTAATTCGCCGGATGATAGGTGGTCGATGCTTCTTTTTGCCAGATGAGCAACGTCGGCAAGTTCCATAGCGGTATCAACAGCTTCAGCGTCTATTTTGCCAGGTGATTTAAATCTTCCCAGATGCGGGTGACGACCTAACTCAACAATTTCACGAACTGTAAAACTGAAAGTGGGGTGAGTTACTGCCGGAACCACTGCTATCAATCGTGCCTGCTGCTGGCGGGTAAATGACTTGATAGGCTTTTCCATTAGTTTGATATTGCCGGATGACAGGTGTAATAACCCGGTTATCGCTCTTAAAAGGGTGCTTTTCCCAGACCCGTTAGGACCTATTACACCCAGAAAATCTCCTGATTTCAGCGTCAGGTTTACCCCACGCAGAATATCACGTTCGCCGTAACCGCCAGAGACATTTTCAACAGTCAACAAAATATCGGTCATTATTTAATCCAGTAAGGTTTCTTGATATTTTTCGGGTACAGGCTATAGGCTATCAGCCATAAACCTTGTGATAATCGTGGGGCAGGCAGGGTAGTCATGTCTTCATCCAAAATATAGATACGACCATTTTTTACAGCATTTATATTTTTCCAGCGGTTATCTGCCCGCATTTTTGCTATTAAATTGCTGGTAGTTATATTTTTCATCGTTCCCATGGCAACGGTGGTAATTATTACATCGGGGTTCGATGATACCACCATTTCCAGTGATAGTTGTGGCCATGGTTTGTTGGTCTTTGCTGCAATATTTTTCCCGCCTGCTCTTGTTATCATATTATCTATATGTGATCCGGTGCCGGCACTAAACAATGAATCGTATGGAGGAAATAAAAATAACACCTTTAAACGTTTATTATCAGGTATTTTTGCAATTGCTGTTTCGACATATTTCAGCGTGCTTTTCATATTGTCTACAGTTTTTTTAGCCTGTGCCGCACATCCGATGGCGTCTCCAATGGTTACAATATCATGCAGGGTGGTGGGGATATCTATTGCGTCAACGGTTAATACCTTCAATCCAGATTTTTCCATCTGGTTAATTGCGTCAAGGTTATTTCCCCGGGATGCGATGATTAAATCTGGTTTTAATGAACTGATTTTTTCTACATTTGGTTTTAAATAATCACCAATTTTTGTTAACTTCACTGCTTGGGGTGGATAATCGCAAAACATAGTATCGGCAATCACGCGTTTTCCTGCGCCAATTTCAAATAAAATTTCAGTTACATTTGGTGCCATAGAAATAATCCGTTGTGGAATTTTATTTATAGTGATAATTTTTCCGCGAGAGTCAGTAACCTTAACTGGTCCGACAGCAAAAGCAGCTAATGAAGTTAAAAATATAGTAAAAAACAAGAAAAAACGCATTATATTACCCCGCGCCAAATCTTAACTGTATATAGACTGATAGTCAAGAGCGAGTAGATTTGAAATTAAGAATTAAAAATGAAAAATTGAAAATTAAACTAAAAACAAAAAACTGAAAACTGAAATCTGAAAACTTTCAACTGATTTGGTATAATAAGGCATGAGTAGTAATCTTGCTGGAAAGACGGCTTTAGTTACTGGTGCCGCGGTACGGTTGGGACGCGGGACGGCGTTGGCACTTGCGAGGTGCGGCGTTAATGTTGTTGTGCATTACAACAAGTCCCTTACCATGGCTGAATCATTGCATGATGAATTGATTGCGTTAGGGGTTAAATGCTGGCTGGTACAAGCGGACTTATCTGTTGAATCTGAATTAAGTAGATTAATTCCTCAAGTGCAGGAAATTGCTGGTAAATTTGATATCCTCATCAATAATGCGTCAATATTCCCTACTGACACATTAGCAGATATGACTTTTGACAGCGTTATGCAGAATATGCGCGTGAATGCCTGGGCACCGTATTCGTTGGGACGTGATTTTGCTGAATATTGTAATTCCGGGAATATTATTAATTTTCTTGATGCGCGGTTGCCTGGTTATGATTGGCAGCACGCGTCATATACACTAAGCAAGCATACCATGGCAATACTCACCCGTATGACAGCACTGGAATACGCACCGAATATCAGGGTAAATGCAGTTGCTCCCGGACTGATATTGCCACCGCCAGGTAAAGATGATTCATTTATGCAGCCATTAATACCGTTAGTGCCATTGGGCAGGCACGGTACAGCAGAAGAGATCGCACAAGCAGTGATATATTTACTCCAAAATGAATTTATTACTGGTGAAACTATATATATTGATGGTGGAAGACACCTGAAGGAACCGTCACATGGATCAAATACATATTAATGACCTGCGGGTGAATGCAATAATTGGCGTTTATGAAAATGAGCGTGTTACCCGTCAGAAATTGATAATAAATGTTACCTTGAATACAGATATTTCAAAAGCCGCCATTACTGATGAACTGTCTGACGCCGTTGACTACGATGATTTGGCGAAAGAAATTACAAGTTATGCACAAAATGCCAAGTTCCAATTAATAGAAACTTTGGCGGTAAAATTGGCAGATATTTGCCTGGTAAATACAAAAGTCAGCAGTGTAATAATAAAAATTGAAAAACCTGGTGCTATTGCAAATGCCCGTAGTTCGGCGGTAGTAATCAGTCGTGGAAAATGATATAATTTTACCGAAAGATGATTTAAAAGATGATTTTATATAAATTATTTGTTTTATAATCACTATTTAGTAAAATTTGCAGTATAATTATAGAAACAGAAAAGGAAATTAACCTATAT
>JBIJDE010000257.1:0-6908 GCA_044344305.1 Armatimonadota bacterium | reverse complement strand
TATAATGAAAAATAAACCCCGTTCAGAGGTGACATGTTAACGTTTCTATATTTCAGTTCCGGCTCTAAATATAAAACGTTTTTTACATGTCACCCCTAAATGGGGTTCTGACTCTTATTTGTTGATGAAATGCTATTAAGATGCCACCCCTAAAGGGGTTGTTGCTAATTATTTTACGGTATCGAATATTTTAGTTTAAGGTAATTCATAGCTGATGCGCGGTCGGCGTCGCTGAGTTCTTTTGCATACCATAATATTTCCGCGATTTCGCCGTTGTAATATCCCCAATTAGTATGACCACCGATGGTGAAGTATGTCTGCCAATTAAAATCTGAGCCAGTTTTACTTCCTGATATTACCGCAGTCGATGTATTATCAAGATATATTTTTTGACCCGGGGTTGCTACAACCAGACATGCAACATGTGGTTTGCTATCATTGCTACTGCTTGTAGATGTTATTGTTTCATCAGCCCAGACGCGACTGGCAATTTTACCACCAGAAAAACCGAACTGGCGGTCATGAGCACCTGCACTATAATTATTGCTGTCAGTTGCTGCTGTCATTGCACCCGACGAAGCTGATGAAGTCTTAAATGCTATAATTTCTGTATAATTAGTTTCGGGGATATCTGCCTGAACACCCATACAATTTGATGAACCATTAAAGACCAGGGAAGGATATCCATTAATACCTACGGCATTAATAGACGGACCTGTCGATCCGCTTGCAACAGTTGCTTTCCAAGATGATGTTGTAGATATTGTACTTTGATTTGCCCATTCAGATACCACGCCAGCAGCGGATGTAATACCTTTTCCTGCATCAAAGAAAGCGACAAGCTGGTCCTTTACGGTGAGTTCAGGTGTGCCAAGTCCCGGGGGCGGGGTATCTTTAGTTATACCGACATGACCATCAACATAACTTAAAACCACCATACCTGAATGGCGGTATAAAAAGTCTGCGGATGAATATGCGCAACCATTTTCGGTCGCCGCGATGGGAAGTGCTTCGGGTGTGGCAGCATGAAATCCATCACCGGTGAGTGTTTTTTTTGTAGGGTCATCAACCTTCCCAATAGCTGTTTCGCTCAGGTCGGCATTATAGACATAGGCATTAGTGATGCTGGTACCTGCGGTTGGACATTTCAAAACACCTTGGTCAACTTTGATATCAGTCCAAACAGTTTTTACAGATGGAAAAGATTCATCATGATCCTGTGTGTAAATTGAAAAAGATGCTGCTAATTGCCTCTGGTTAGAGACGCATGTTGTTTGGCGCGCTTTTTCTCTGGCACGGGCAAATACCGGGAATAGGATGGCGGCGAGGATGGCAATAATGGCAATTACCACCAGAAGTTCAATCAATGTGAACCCCTTCGAATGAAGTTTCGTTTGCATAACACAAACCTCCTTTATTAAGTATTTATACCCAATGTGAATTAAATTTTTACATTAAGTGTAATTAATTTTTTTAAATATTATTCTTTTCCAGTTATGGTTGTCAATTGTTAGAAGTGAATTGTAAGAGGTAAAATATTCTACATATCTCAAAAATATAAATAAAAAAGGTATTTTTATCAAATAATTCCATAGCCCACAGCATCGCTCGCTTATATAGATTTATGATATGATAAAATAATTTTCAATATGAGACGACCCCAGCGTGGGTCGAATAGTTGTAGAATAAGATTTCAAATAATAAATCCGACCCCAGCGTAGGTCGCATATAAAATAGCAGATTTTCGGTCATTATATGCGACCCGCGCTGGGGTCGATTTTATATTTTTTGACTAATGTTCTATAAATATTTGACTCCGCTGGAGTCATAACGAAACCATAATTTCACATTAACAAAATTAAATGAATTAACGTTATGAAATTTTCAATACAAAATCATGAATTTTTTTTATTCGAATTTGATTGCTAACTGCCTATTAATCGATGTGAAATTAACACCAGAACATTCGCTTGTGCTCAGGTAATATAGGGCAACCACAAGGGATTGCCCCTACGATATTTATAAAAGGCGAAAGTTTTGTAATACTAATCTACTTTGATATACCAGATATTTTCATCAGTTGCCGGTAATCTCCATTCACCATTTTTCAAAGGTGTTATGGATTTATATTCACCATCTGGTGATTTTGCTATTGAAATATTATTAATATTCTCCAATTTGATGGTGCATGGCTGACCGGCTTTTGATTTTATAACTGCGCTTTTTAGAATGCCTGTTGTCCATGTCATGTTCACTTCAAATCCGCCGCGTGCGCGTAATCCCTTTACTGTTCCATCTTTCCATGCAGTGGGTAATGCCGGCAGCAGGTGGATGACGCCATTATGGCTTTGTAGCAACATTTCCGCTATACCGGCAGTGCCGCCGAAGTTGCCGTCTATCTGAAAAGGCGGGTGATTGTCAAAAAGGTTTGGCAATGTTGATTTTGCCAGTAATGCGATGATATTTTCTAATGCTTTGTCACCATCGCATAATCTTGCCCAAAAGTTTATTATCCATGCCCGACTCCAACCGGTATGGCCACCACCGGCGGCAAGTCGGCGTTCCAGGCTAATGCGCGCGGCAGCGGCCAATGCTGGCGTTAGCGAAGGGGAAATCTGGTCGCCGGGATGCAACGCGTAAAGGTGCGACACATGGCGGTGTCCGGGTTCTGCTTCTTCATAATCTTCCGGCCACTCCTGTAGTTGGCCGAATTGTCCAATTTTGAATTGCGGTAGTTGTTGGCGCATACTTTCTAATTGCTGTTGCAAATCCGCATCAACATTCAATTTTTCAGCGGCTTCAATAGTAGCGCGGAAAAGTTGGTCAATTATGGCTGTGTCCATAGTGGAACCGGCGCAGAGTTGTCCTTTGTTGCCGTTTGGCAATATGTAGGTATTCTCTGGCGAACTGGTGGGGCAGGTTATCAACCGACCTTGATTATCTTCGATTAGAAAATCTTTGAAAAACAAGCTGGAATTTTTCAATGCTGTATATATACGGTCAAGGAATGCGGAGTCAGGCATGAACTGGTAGCCTTCCCAGAGATGCAATGTCAGCCATGCCGCCCCCATGGGCCAGTAGGTTGATGCCACGTTGCGGTCTACCGGTGCGGTATCATCCCACAAGTCAGTATTGTGGTGACAGACAACTCCATCGCAATCATACATATCCCTGGCCATTTTGCGACCCGGTTCCTGCAATCGTTCTACCATATCAAACAGCGGTTCATGACATTCTGCCAGGTTGCATGTTTCCGCAGGCCAGTAATTCATTTCGGTGTTAATATTTATGGTATATTTGCTGCCCCACGGCGGGGTAAATTCCTGATTCCATATTCCCTGCAAGTTTGCCGGTAAAGACCCCGGACGGCTGGATGATATCAGCAGATATCGACCATACTGGAAGTAGAGTGAAATTAGACCCGGGTCAGAACCGCCATGTGCAATAAAATCAAGGCGTTTGTCAGTATCTGAATTTTCAGTAGTGGGGTTGAATCCAAGATTTAAAGTAACCAGATTGAATAATGATTTATAATCAGCAATATGACGTTTTTTTAATTCATTCCAGGTTAAATGTTTGCAATCTTCAATAGTTTTTACACAAGCCAGAGATGAAGTGTTCTCACGATATGAAGTCGCTGCGGCAAATAGCAATGTTACCGCGTCTGCATTTTCAACGATTAATGTTTCACCAACGATGCGATGTGTCCCACCTTCGCATTTCACATTTGTAATCGCCGAAAATGATATTGCTCCGCCAGTTGTAGACCCAATCATTAATAATGAATTATCATCATTTTTACAGATGCTTTCGGCATAGCGGGCGGCGTAATTATCAAATGGTCCCCGTTGCATGCGTAAACGGAAAGATATTGCGCCGGAACGCGAAGCTGTCAGTCGTATCGCCATCACCTGGTCAGGGAAACTGCAGATATGTTCGCGGATGTATTGAGTATTTCCGCGGGCATAGCTGACCCGGCAAATAGAATCATCAAGGTCTAGTTCGCGATGGTAATTATCTATCGGTTTGTCTGAGTTCTCGCCGTGATAAAATGTTAACAACAAGTCGCATAATGGCTCATAATGGCGCATGATATCCGGCACACCGCATAACGCGTCCTGTGCCAGTTGTTCTGCCGCCACCGGGTCGCCGGCTAATAATAAACGACGAATCTCCCCGAGGTTGGCAAGCGCGTCAGGATTCGTCCGGTCGCGCGGTCCGCCACTCCAGACACTGTCTTCGTTAGTCTGTATGCGTTCGGTATCGACATTGCCAAATACCATACCACCCAGGCGTCCGCAACCAATCGGCAGCGCACTATTCCAATCATCTCCGGCGGGGGAGTTATACCATAATTTTAGTTTTTGCATTTTAATGAACCTTATTTATCGTATTTTATACACAAGTCATCAGACCATTTCCAGTTATTTGTAAACCATCCACGAGCCGATACCATATAAGTCGGTTTATCCTGGTTTGGATTTGTTTTGCCTATTACATAGTCGCCACCCGGGTTGCGGTTCTCCCAAATCTGGTATCCGTAGTCGTCAACCGAGGTAACAATAACGACATAATGATCTGGCGATAGCGGGTTGGGAACGGTAAGGCATGCGCTGGCACCGGGTCCGTTAGCGACAAAGCCTCCGATGGCTATGCCGGTTTCTGTCCAGCGAATGGGCAGGCCATCGGCAATCTTGGCGATAATCTGGTTATTTGTCGGGTTTCCAATGAGGATTAGATTGGCATTTTTAATATCATCATCGTTTACTTCGGTATCAGCCTTCACCGGGAATATCGCACCCAGACCCCAGTCTGCCATCTTTTTGCCGCGTTTTTCCAATGCTGCCTTTTGCGCATCATCACCACCGGTTCCGTAAATAAATACAAAACGGTCACGCTGGAAATCATCAATTGGACCAGAAAGACTGTGACGTTTTTGACCGACAGGAACATTTCCGACTGACCATTTGCCATCTGTGCGAATCAACTTTAAAGTGGATGGCACGTTGTCGATGGTTGCGATAATTGCAGGTTGGGTGTCAACAGAGATAGATAATGGCGTTCCAACCGGTGCTAATCTTTTATCAAGCAGTAATGAAATAGCATTGGTATTTGACGTTGTGACGGTGACATTCTGATTATCAATTTTGCCGTTTATACTCGCTATTTCTGCCGGTGAAGAAAGCTGGTCTATGCTTACCCACCAAGCACTATTATCGCGCAGGTTTGTAGCGGTAAATTTTACCTGTTTCGGGTAGGATTGGCGTTTATTGGTGAGCAACCATTGATAAAATGCCGGGTCGCGAATTTCATCTGCCGGGCTGCCGTGCATTGCACCAGGTACATAATGGGTATTTAATATAATGCCCAAATCAGCCAGCCTTTGCTGCATTGCCAATCTTTCTGCCGCCGCATTAAAATCATCCTCGCCAAATGCGCTTCGTAGAGGAATATTAATAATATTCTCTAATCTTGATACCAGGCTGGCCTGTTCAAACAGTTTCTTTTCCAGCGGATTAACTATCTTTTCCGGTTGCGCAGGTGGTCTGTTATTGGGTATTCGCGAGTTTATTGCGGTATCAAAATATTCAGGATACAGTCGCATTGCCGGATAATTTGGCCCGGTATCAATGCCGGAGAATATTGGCGCCGCCGCCGCCCATAAGTCAGGACGCGCCATGGCTAATTGCCAGGTACCACGTCCGCCAATATGATACCCGACCAGGTAAACCCGGTCTTCATCAATATTGTACAATCGTTTCACTTCATTCAATCCGCCCCAGGTTTCTGCTGCGCTTATGCCACCCCAGTCAAACTGGCGGTAAGCAGCACCCTGGTACACTATTGCGCCGGTATCTTTAAAGGTATCGGTCATTTGTGACAACATGCGTTCATCAGCGAATATGGAATGCAGCAGCACAATTAACGGCATTCCTTTTTCTGATTTCGGTTTATATGATGTTGGCACATACAATGCATATTGCCATGGCTGTGCAGTAAGTGGCGAACGATAAGCGCGAACAAATGAACCGGTGCGACCTTCATACGGGTCTTTACCATTTTCCAGTGTCGTTAATGCATTATTGATGTCGTCATATTCAACCAACATCTGGTTTAGCAGTATAGCATTAACCGCTTCTGGCCGCGCTTCATTAAATACAAAGGAAGTTACTCTGGTATACCAGGCGGCAACACCAGCACGTAGTATAGGGTCAAGGTCATCGCGTTTTTTTATGATATCTATACGCGTTTTTAAATCATTATTCATGGTACGCATTTGTTGATATTTTGTGCCGACTAACTGGGCCTGGAATGAATTTGTAGTTAAAGTTTGACCTTTTTCATTCATCACACAAACAGAAAAGTTATATAAACCTTCACATTCTTTTATAGATATATTAGTCTGACCGATGCTTGTTCGTTCACCGGACCTGGTTAAAGATATTGTTGCCGATGCAGGTATATGTGCCGGGTCGGGATATGGCGCAATAGCGGATATAATGGCCGTTTTTGCACCTTCAACATCAGCAATAGCGCTGACCATCATGTTGTTAGCGTCGGTAACGCACCAGTTATTAGGTCCAGCAAGTACCTGTGGCAATGATGTCTGTCCACGTTCGCGAAGTAAAAGTATGTTGGTATGGGTAGGTTGGGCAAAGCTGATAGCACTCGGATACCATAATAGTTGTGTTTTTCTGCCGGTACTGTCACGATCATCGATATAGACCTGAAATCCCAATGAAGTACCAAATGCCGGGGTAAATCCTCCAAGGTTTTTCCACGGAATACGACATTCCATGGTATAACCTGTTGGCCGTAATTGGGTAGCACCTTCTACACCCTCAAATAATTTAGGTGGGCCGGTGGTGGTTAATTTTGCTTCGGGTTTGATATTAGGCACTATCGCC